>JAAEPW010000863.1 GCA_024232355.1 Chloroflexota bacterium
CCTCATCTGTGAGCGGTCTCAACGGGTCTTTCTGTCGTCGGGTCATTTCTGGGCTCCTTCACAACATTGTCTTGTGTTCTACCCAGCCATTATACACGATTCGCCCAGAATGGCTACACTCGCGACAAGTGACCCACTAGAATGTTGCCTAGTTGGGTCAATGACGAACTGGCAAAAGTGGAGGAGAAAGCGGCAGCAATCAACGAGCAATGGCAACCGGTGGAGAAAGAAACACCGTCGGGAGATGAGGTTTACTCTAACGATAGTCCAAATTGGAAGCGGTCCAAGTACGCGCAGCAAAAATTGAGCAGACCAACACCCCAAAGCGGTTGGAACAACATCAGACAGCGTGAGAGCGATTGATTGTCGAGGCTAAGGAGAAAATGGTCTGCCACGATGCGTTTTTTCAGACTGCGCAACAGGTAGATGACAGGTTTGCACTAATTGATTCGAAAAGTGGACAGTTGCGGGACTTGCTGACCGGCGTCAAGTCTTTGCGCAATCTGGGCAAATGCGACAAAACAAGAATTTGTGACACTTGCGACTAACAACTTGGCCAAAATTACGCTAAATCTACGTTCTTTGCACCGAAATACAGATTTTGTAGCAAAATTACCTTATGGACCGCAATTGTTGGTATCACGAAATGTACAGAGCATTGACAAACAAAAGGTCGAAATCACTTTTGGAATCCGTGTCAAATCAAACTGGGGTATACCGTGCCCATTCACTTGTCCTTGCCGTCTGATTTCACTCTCCCTGCTCTCGAGTATCTCTGACATATGTAGGTAAAGTCATACAATGGGGGGCATTGCGTATTCATCGACGTCTGTCATAGGTTGTCCCCCTTCTTGCTGAGACACAACCCAAACCATCAACTCGATTGCAACTTTGTCAAAAAAACTATTAGCCGGCAGGTCACCCATCCCATACTCTACTTCTGCAACACGCGCCCGGATACGCAGCGTTTTTGTCTCCAATACAATGTCTTGGTCTCCTCCGGCCAGTACCGGCTCTCCCTTGGGCGCCAACTTTGTCTTGAGTGCCTCGTCGTTAAAAGCATAGTCCGACATCAGGACTTTAGTCACGGTACGAATGTCACTCTTGTCGAACAGCCAGACTTCAAGAGCAGTGATTTTGTTGGGCTTGCCTACACCAATAGTTTCTGAAACGCCTACGCCGCACTCGCCCATAAACTCACCATTCTCCAACTCGATGCTGAACGAGGGATCATAATGATCGTCGCCCAGCACGTATGTGGTCGGGAACTGAACCAGCGGAGGGCCGTCAACTCCCCAGACAACGTCGTCAGCAGGCGCATATTCTCTCGCGGCTCCAGCATCTACCCCATCAGTTTGCGATTCGGCCTGCCGTGCTCTTATACGCATGATGAGAAAAACACCCCCTCCCACCAGCAGCACCACCAGCAAGCCCACTCCACAGATCCCTAACAGCGATCCCAACAGTCCGCCACCATCTTGTGCTGGTTGTTCTGTGGGAGAAGCAGGGGAAGTGGGGGATGATGTTTCAGCCAGCATTTGCAACGCCCGCAAGTGAATTGCTTCTTCCCCTCCTTGCGTCTCAGTTAGCATCTTGTCCACCGCCGCAACAAATGTGCCCTTCTCCCAGAACTCTAACCCCAACCTGGTGCGCGCCAAATTTTGATCACTATCGTTTGCATACTGATCGGCAACCCATCGAATATAGTTATGCTGGAAATCAGAGCGCAGGTGACCAGGTGTGGCATTACGCAACTCTGTTGGCCATATTACCCAGCCAACGAGTAATCCCAAGGCCAGTCCCAATAACGCACCGACGATTAAGGCCCATTTGTGCTCTAGAACGAACTGCAGGATGTTCATTTTTCCCCCTTGTCTATGACTGCATCATTGCAAAACGCCCACTTGTTTCATTGTACCATAAACGCTATTAGCGCACAACTACTTTATCACAAAGTGACTACAAAGGCAAATCCGTTTCGGCCCGTGGATGTGCTCTCATATAAACTTTCCGTGCCCGACTTGCACTGACGTGGGTATAGATTTGGATCGTAACAAAATTGGCATATCTCAGCAACTCTTGCACGACGTGCAAATCCGTGTCCTCATCCAACAAATGCGTGGCAAAAGAGTGTCGCAAGATGTGAGGAGATATATGGGTGCAGATCCCCGCCTGCTCATCAGCTTTGTTCAATGTCAAGGGTACCCCTCGCACGATCAAACGCCTACCGCGATGATTGAGCCACAAAGCATTGGCCGACTGCGGATTTGCAAGTGTCAAGTCGGCAAGTTATACATTCAGTGGTTGCGGAAGGTTGGCAACCTCAAATTCTTCCTCACAAGCAACGCACTTGGCCCGACCTTTGCGCGCCTCGGTCAACAATCCACCACACTTGGGGCAAGGCTGTACAAGAGGCCGTTTCCATGCAGTAAATTTGCACGATCCATCGTCGTCCCCCGAATAATTGGAACAACCGTAGAACGTTCGTCCGCGCCGCGTCTTTTTTTCCACAATGTCACCGTCGCACTCGGGGCACTTGACGCCAATCTCAACCATAATCGGTTGGATGTAACGACACTCGGGAAAGTGACTGCAACCAATAAATTTGCCGTACCGCCCGTATTTGTAAATCAGCGGATGGTCACATCGCGGGCACATTTCTCCCGTTGGTTGGTTGCCCATTTGAACATCGGGCATATTCTTATGCGCCTGAGACAACGTGAAGGAAAAAGGGTTGTAGAAATCATGCAGCATCGGCACCCACTCTCGCTCACCGCCCGCAACCAAATCCAGATCATCTTCCATCTGTGCCGTGAAATCGACGTCGATATAGCTTGGAAAATACTTGACCAGCAGATCGTTAACCACCATCCCCACTTCGGTCGGATGCAACCGTCCATCGCGCCGCTGCACATATGCTCGTTGCTGGATAGTGGTCATCGTCGGAGCATAAGTGCTGGGTCGGCCAATCCCGTATTCTTCCAAGGCGCGCACTAGAGTCGCTTCACTGTAGCGAGGGGGAGGCTGGGTAAAATGTTGATCTGGCAGCAACGCTACCAGGTCGAGAATTTCGTCCACTGACAACGGCGGGATCTCCTCCCGCTTGCTCTCCACAGCCTTTCGTTCATCCTCGTCCCTGGCTTCCTCGTACACAGCCATAAAACCCTTAAAGCGCAAACTGGAGCCACTGGCACGAAAGAGGTAGGGCTTTTCTTTCACGTCGGGAAGGCCAGCCAGAATCTCAACCGCAATGGTGTCATACATAGCCGGTGACATCTGGCTGGCAACAAAGCGCCGCCAAATCAACCGGTACAGTCGATACTGGTTTCGATCCAGGTATGGTTTGAGAGATTCAGGTGTGCGAAAGACGCTGGTAGGTCGGATAGCCTCGTGCGCCTCTTCTGCTCTCTTGGCCTTGGTCTTGTAAGTAGGAGGCTCGGATGGCATATATTCCGCGCCATACTTTTCCGCGATGTACTCTCGCGCTTCCGCCTGTGCCTGCTCTGCCACATTGACACTGTCCGTACGCATATAGGTGATGAGACCAACTGGGCCATCTCCCAAGTCCATCCCTTCATACAACTGTTGAGCAAAGCGCATTGTACGCCGAGCCGTAAACCGCAGCCGCCGCGATGCCTCCTGCTGCATTGTGCTCGTGGTGAACGGAGGAGTGGGCCTGCGTCGTCGTTGACCTTCCTTTACACTCGTCACGGCAAAAATTGATTTTTCCAACTCGGCCATAACCTGCTGCACATCGGCCTTGCTGTGCAGTTTCAATTCTTCTCCACGAATTCGATGTAATCTGGCGATAAAGCTACGGCGCTGTTCCTGTTTAGCCAACTCGGCTTCAAGAGACCAGTACTCGAGGGACACAAAGGCCTCAACCTTCCGTTCCCGCTCTACCACCAACCGCACCGCTACCGACTGCACGCGCCCGGCCGAAAGTCCTCGCCGCCCCATCTTGTCACGTAGCAATGGACTGAGTGTGTAACCCACGAGACGGTCGAGAATGCGCCGGGCCTGTTGTGCCTCCACCCTCTGCATATCAATCTCACGCGGGTTGTCAAACGCATGCGCAATCGCATCGCCCGTGATCTCGTGAAATTCGACTCGTTCCACCGGACGTAATCCAATGGCCGATTTGAGCGCCTCGGCTAGGTGCCAAGAGATTGCCTCGCCTTCCCGGTCCGGATCGGTCGCCAGATAAATCTCGGATGATTTTTTGACATCAGCCCGCAGATCCCGCACCAAATCTTTGCGTTTGGCGGGGACGATATAGCGAGGCTCAAAGTCGTTCTCGACATCCACCCCCATCCGGTTGGAGGGCAGATCACGCACGTGCCCCACCGAGGCTCGCACTCTGTACCCCTTCCCCAGAAACCGTCCCACCGTACGCGCCTTGGCCGGCGACTCGACGATCACCATCTTGGGTTTGCCCGCCCACTGATCTTTTGCAGCAGCCAAACGTTCTTTAGGATCAAGACTGTCGTGAGCCACAGTCTTGCCCATCCGGAACATCTTTGTGCCGCACTCTAGACATACCCCCCGCGTGGCCGGCGTTCCATTACTATTGAACACCGGCAGAGGGTCCTTTATCTCTCGTTTGGCTTTACACTTGAAACAGTAGGCTTCCATGCCCACCTCGAATTACAGATAACGTTTCTCGTCCCGCCGCTCCAACTCTTTTACAATTGCCCGCACTTGCTGTTCTCGCTCCTTGGTACAGACCAATAAAGCATTCTCAGTATCTACGATCACCAACCCCTCCAGCCCAATGGTAGCGACAAGCCGCTTCCCGCCGAACACTAATGTGTCGCGCGTATCAATCCCGACGTGCGGGCCGATGATCGTGTTTCCCTCCGTGTCAGTTGGCAGCAACTCGAGGAGACTGGCCCAACTTCCCACATCCGACCAGCCAATATCCACTGGGATAACGGCCACATCCTTAGCCCCCTCCATCACTCCATAGTCAATCGTCTGCTTGACTACCTGGGGCCAGACGCGGCCCAACGTCGCCTCGTAACCTGGTGTTCCCAGCGTAGCTTCAATCTCTGCCAATTGTACGTAGAATTCCGACATTTGGCGCTGAAACTCGTCCATAACACGATCCACGCGCCAGATAAACATACCACTGTTCCACGAGTATTCCCCGCTCTCCACCATGTGAATTGCCGTCTCTGGGCTTGGTTTTTCGGTGAACCGCTCCGCAGAAAATACCGAGAATCCCCTTTCCTCTCTCAGGTTCTCCCCTTGCTTGATGTAGCCATAACCAGTCGAGGGGAACGATGGCGTGATCCCTAGAGTGACCAAATGACCATCCTGGGCAACTTGCGCAGCAGCAGTCAGTGCCTGGCGAAAATGATCCACTTTGGAGATAAAGTGATCGGCAGTGAGCACCGTCATAACCGCTTCCGGATCTTGATGCCGCAAGTGGATCGCCCCCAATCCGATAGCAGGAGCAGTGCCGCGGCCCTCCGGTTCAACGATAAAGTTTTCTGGCGGCAACTCGGGCGCTTGTGCAGCCAAGATCGAAACGTGCTCGGCCCCCGTAACGACAAAAATATGCTCCGGCTGAATCAAAGGTGCAATTCGATCCACCGCGTGCTCAAACATTGTGCGCTCTCCGATCAACTGAAGCGCTTGCTTGGGGCGATCCCGACGGCTAAGGGGCCAAAGTCGCGTTCCAATCCCACCAGCCATAATCAACGCATAGTACATTTGTCCATCCCTCCTCGTTGTTTCTGAACAACGCCTTCGTTGCTTCTGAACAACGCCTAGTCCACCACGTACTCGACACCCGGCTCGCGAGCCACAACATATTTCATCCCACCCACCTGACGCACCATTCCCTTCAATTCCATCAGCGCGAGGGTACTGGTTACCTGAGCGATAGGCAAACTCATCTGTTGCTGTAACTCGTCCACGTGGGTGGGATCAGCAGAAAGATGGTCCAACAATGCTGCCTCGGTCTCGTTGGCCGGGAGTATCTGACGCACCTCTGTTTGCTCGGCCACCATGGTCAAGTTTAATTCTTCCATAATGTCTTCTGGCCCAAGTACTACCTTGGCACCATCTTGAATCAATGCATTGGTGCCAGCATTTCCGCGCATCAGAATAGAACCCGGAACAGCGAAAACGTCCCGCCCTTGTTCGCCTGCATAGTCGGCAGTGATCAAGGCGCCACTCCGTACCCCGGCCTCGACGACGAGCACTCCCAAACTAAGACCACTAATGATGCGGTTACGAGGCGGAAAGTTTTTCCCCTCTGGCTTGGTACCCAAAGGATAATCACTCACCAATGCTCCATGCGCGATGATCTCTTGGGCCAACCTGCGATACTCGGGCGGATAGACCCGATCAACACCGCAACCCAACACAGCAATGGTACGCCCCCCGGCCTTTAGCGCCGCTCGGTGCGCCTCTCCGTCAATTCCCCGTGCCATGCCACTGACAATAGTAATGCCGTTACGAGCCAATGCGTCAGTCAGCCGGCGGGTCACCTCCCGCCCATAGTCTGAGGTCCGCCGCGTGCCAATGACGGCTACTGCCCAGACATCCTGTTCTGTAATGGTACCCTTGACATAGAGTACGGGCGGTGGAGCCGAGATTTCGCGCAAAAGGCGAGGATAATTGGGAGATGCCCAAGTGAGCACTTGGGCATCGGCGGCGGCAATCCGTTCCAATTCTTGGTCTAGGTCCAGCTTGGACCTGGCTGCCAACAAATTCTTCAGCGAACGACGATCCAATCCTGCACTGCGCAACTCGTTAGGTGACGCAAACCAAGCCCGCTCCACATCCCCAAAGTAATCGAGCAGTGCCCGCAGTCGAGTCGGGCCAATGCCACGCACAATATTGAACCCCACCCAATATGCGTCACTTGGCTTGTGATCGTTCATCCTTCGCCTTGAGTATCTTTGGAGGGAATATTATTCCCCGCCAACAAGCCGGGCATCAGATGCACCACCATCTGTTTCGACTCTAGGTCAAGATTGAGTATCACATCATCGATGGCTGGCAAAAGAACCTCTCCCCACGGACCATGCACAACGTAAACATCGTTAGCGCCCGTTTCGATCACATCAACGATCTGCCCCAGCCACTCGCCGCTCTCTGTCTCTACCCGCACGCCAACGAGTTGAAAGAGATAATACTCTCCATCCTCAAGTGGCACTGCCTCTTCGACAGGTATCTGGACGAGCATATTTCGCAACTCATCCGCGGCATTCCGGTCATCGCAATCAGCCAATTTTAGCAGTAGCACTTTGGTATGAAAGCGTAACGCCTCCACAGGATGTCGGCGTACTGCATCAGGGGAATCCGGATGAGCCAGATAGAAATAGGCGTGCCGAGTTAATCGTTTGGGGTAATCGGTGATAATTTCGACGCGCAGTTCACCTCGCACGCCGTGCGGCCGCAGTACTCGCCCGACCAATAAGTAGCGAGGCTCAGGAGTTCGCGTGCTTCCTGAGCCCCGACCATCGCGTTTTGTCCCAGCACCCATCGGTGCTTAGACAACTTCGAGGGTCACTCGCTTTCCCTGCTTGGCAGCGAGTACCCGGATAAGTGTACGCATTGCGTTCACAGTACGTCCACCCTTGCCAATGATACGCCCCATATCCTCCGGACCGACCCGCAGTTCCAAAATCACCGAGCTTTCACCCTCAATTTCAGAAATGTGTACCTGGGACGGATCATCCACCAACGACTTGGCGATAAACTCCACCAATTTTTGCATCGAAGCCTCATTATTCATTGTTGCTCCTCCTTCCTGAAGTAGATGTCGCGTTTGTTTGTAGAGAAATCTGTTGTCGCAGACGCCATTACAGTGGAGGCGCAGTAGGGGAGCGGTATTCCACTGCGCGCAGGGATGAACTATTCTTCTGTCGCTTCTGTCTCTGTCTCCTGCTCCGCAGGAGCAGACGTCTCATCACCCTCTTCTCCCACCTCAGCCTCAGCGTCACTTTTGGCCTCGGAAGGCTCTGTTTCTGGCTCTACCGCCAGTTCCTCCGCCTCGAGCACCACATCATCTAAAAGGGTCTCGGGGCTGACCTCCAACGGGGTCTTGGCTTGTTCTTCCGCCTCTGCCAGCAAAGCTTCCAGAGGCTCACCCTGCTTGAGCCGTTCCAAGCGTCCCAATGTACCTTGGTTTTTTAACAAACGGTGCACCGCCTCGGTAGGTTGTGCTCCAACACTCAACCAGTGTAATGCCCGATCCTCTTTAATCGTCACCGTCTCCGGCTCAGTACGCGGGTTATAAAAACCGACAACCTCTATAAAACGACCATCGCGGGGAGACCGTGAATCGGCCACTACCACTCGGTAACTGGGCTGCTTTTTGGCACCTACGCGGCGCAATCGAATTTTAACCATACTCCTCCTGTATTGTGTGTAAAAAACTAGAAATAGTAACTGGTGAACTGGTAAATTGGAAAATGGTTGCCATTCTGCCAATTTACCAACCCATCAATCTACCCAAACATCTGCATCATCCCTCGCATACTCTTTTTGCCTTTGCCCAACTGTTTCATCATCCGCTGCATCTGACGGAATTGCTTTAACAGTGCATTCACTTCTTGCACCGACGTGCCGCTGCCACGTGCAATACGCTTCCTGCGACTGGCGTTTATGATACGCGGCTTACGTCGCTCCTCCGGCGTCATCGAAAATATAATCGCCTCAATGCGTTTGAACTCTCGATCCGTGTCTTCAGCCGAGACATTTTGGGTCAACTTGCCCAATCCGGGCACCATATCGAGAATCTGACTTAATGGCCCCATCTGACGGATCTGTTGAAACTGCTCCAGAAAATCCTCTAGATCGAAACTGGCCTCACGCAGTTTGCGTTCCAACCGTTCAGCCTGCTCTTCGTCAAAAGATGCTTCGGCTCGCTCAATGAGCGTCAGCATATCTCCCATTCCTAGAATACGGGATGCCAATCGATCAGGGTGGAAAATTTCCAGTGCGTCGGTCTTTTCCCCAGTGCCCAGGAACTTTATCGGCACATTCGTAACGGCCCGCATACTGATGGCCGCCCCGCCCCGAGCATCACCATCCACCTTGGTCAGAATCAGTCCGGTCAACCCGATATGCTGATGAAAGCCCGTTGCGACGTTTACCGCTTCCTGCCCAGTCATTGCATCTGCCACCAACAGCGTCTCAACCGGTTTCGCCGCTTTCTTGACAGCCTCCAACTCGCCCATCATGTCTTGGTCAATCTGTAGACGGCCAGCGGTATCGAGAATAACAACGTCACACCCACGCCGGCGGGCCTCACGGACACCGTTGGCACAAATCTTGGGTGGCGAGACGTTCTGCCCCTCGCTGTGAACGGGCAACTCGAGTTGGCGACCCAAGATCTCTAACTGGGTAATAGCAGCTGGACGGTAGGTATCAGCAGCGACCATCAATGGTAAGTGATTGCTATTTTTAAGATGCCGGGACAATTTCGCAGCCATCGTTGTCTTGCCCGATCCCTGCAACCCGACTAGCATAATGACATAAGGCGCAGACCCCGTCAACTCTAGTCGTCCTGGCTCGCCCAGTGTGTCGATCAACTCCTCGTGAACGAGCTTGATCACTTGTTGAGCAGGACTGAGACTCTTGGTGATTTCGGCACCGACAGTCCGTTCGCGCACACGACGGACAAAATCTTTGACTACTTTGTAATGTACATCGGCTTCTAAAAGAGCCAAGCGAATTTCACGCAACACCTCATTGACATCGGACTCGCGCAAAATACCGCGCTTGCCCAATCGATCAAAGATGGCCTGAAGCTTATCGGTTAGATTCTCAAACATCAAATACAGCACTCCAATTGGCAACCAATCAAGAACGAAGCGATTGTAACGGAAAAGCCCCGTTTCGTCAAGTTTTCTGGCCTCTTACAACTACTCGTGCATCCACCGCAACTGCACCTCGTTCAAACACAAGCAATGGATTAACGTCGATCTCTGCTATCTCGGGACATTCGACCAACAAACGCGAGAGCGCTACTAATGCTTCGATGACGGCATCCACGTCTGCCGGTGGCTCACCGCGCACGCCCTGCAGCAGACGGCTTCCTTGCACCTCAGCGATCATCTCCTCAGCATCCTCCCGGGTCAACGGAGCCAAGCGGAGTGAGACATCGTCGAACACTTCTACGTACACCCCACCCAACCCAAACATCACCACCGGTCCAAAACTGGGGTCGCGTTTACCACCTAGGATCACTTCTCGCCCTCCAGAGAACATCCGTTGCACTAACACACCCGTCAACTGGGCATCAGGCACGTGTTCCTCCACCCGTGTCACAAGTTCGGTGAACTCTGTCCGCAAAGCCTCTGGCCCATCAACATTCAACGCCACCGCACCCACGTCCGACTTGTGTACAATATCAGGCGAGAGTGCCTTGAGCGCCACCGGGTATCCAATAGCGGCAGCAGCCACCAGCCCCCCTCCGACACTTTCCACCACAGCCCATTCGCCGGTAGGGATATCAAAAGAAGCGCATATACCCAACGCCGCATCTGTGGTCAATACACCATCGCGAGACAGCAACCCCTCGACCTCGTGCGGGCGCTGTGCCGGTGATAGAGGTAGTGGAAGTAATCGTGCCAGACGACTGTGCCGATCACGCGAGACGGCCAATGCCCGTACCGCTGCCTCAATCTCGGTGAAAATTGGATAATCATCCATCCCCTGCTTGAATTGTTCTATCTCTCCCTGGCGGGCAAAGGCACAGAACGCCACAGGCTTGTCCAGTTCGTGGTTCAGTTCCCGCACGCGTTGGGCAAGGCGACGTGACATCTCGCCCTCACTGGGGTTGTGGGTATGCACCAGCAACAATGCATCGGGGGCAATCGTGCGCAAACACGCTTCCACAATGTGACCATACAAATCGAAATCGAAAAGAACGCCCAGGTCGAGTGGGTTGGTCAACGCAATCACGTCAGCAGGAAATAGACTCCGTACATTGGCCAGAAAATCATTGGGGACAGGTACGAGACGGAAACCATTCTCATCCGCTGCATCGGCTGCCACCACCGCGTGCCCGCCAGAGCGTGATACGACGACGAGTTCATTGCCCCGTACCGGAGGCAGCATGAATCCTTGAGCCAACGTCACCACGTCGTCAAAACTGGTCGCCCGAACGACCCCGGCTTGCTGCATAGCCGCATTAACGATGCGGTCATCGTTGGCCAACGCCGCCGTGTGCGAAAAGGCGATCTGGGCACTCGCTTGTCCTCGGTTTGCTTTTTGCACAATGATCGGTTTGGATGAGGATGCGGCCAATTCCATCAGTCGTCGTCCTTCTCCCATACTCTCCAGATAGAGACAAATGATTTCGGTGTCAGGGTCATCTAGTAAAAAGGTCAAAAAGTCTGTCTCATCCAGATCAGTCTTGTTGCCCATACTGACGACTTTGTTGATACCAACCCCCGCCTCGCTAAGCATCAGAGCATACGTAATAGAAACTCCACCGCTCTGCGCCAACACTGAGACCGATCCCCGCCTAATTGCCCCTGGATCAAGACCCGCAAATGGCAAACACAGTCCATTCTCCGTATTGACCACGCTAATGCAATTCGGCCCCACAAAGCGGATGCCCCAACGGCGTGCTACCTCACAGACTTTTTCTTCTAGTTTGTGCCCAGCTTTTGAAAACTCGGCAAAACCAGCCGACTCGATCACTGCGTGACGAATACCTTTGCTCCCACAAACATCAAGTAGGTCAGGCACCGTCGCAGCCGGGGTCAGAATCACCGCCAGGTCTACCCCATCAGGCAGTGATTCTGCCGACTCAAGGATAGGAATACCATGTACTTGACCACTCTGTAATCCGACAGCATAAATATTGCCATCATAGCCAAACTCGATCAAGTTTCCAATAATGTTAGCCGCCATATTGTCAGGATGTTCGGAAACACCGATGACGGCAACACTGGCGGGATAAAAAATCTTGTCCATAAACTTCATTTGAAAACAACTCTCCCTGTGATTGCTAGAATGAACGAACCCTATTGAATGCTTTTGTCAAGGACTGATTGTATCAGATTGTTCGCTGCCGTCAATAGGTTTGCACCTGGCTCAATTTCATAGTACAATGTGGTTCGATCTTTCCCTTGAAACGAACAAAAACTCGGATTACCCTACTCGTAAAATTATGTGGCGTATAATATAGAGGGAGAACAATGGGCGGTCGGGAGGCACATAAGCAGGAACATAAACGGGTTGTTCTGATCGTAGATGATGAAAAGCCATTGGCGCAAGCCATTGCGGCAACACTCGATCCAGAAGGGCTTGAAACGGCCCTGGCATACGATGGGAATCAGGCACTAAAATTGGCCCGTGAGTTACAGCCAGATTTGATCCTCCTGGACGTGATGTTGCCGGGCAAGTCTGGCTTTGAAGTATGCGCAATTCTCAAAAAAGAACCCGAGACTGCCTCCATCCCCATAATCATCCTCACCGCAAAAGCAGACCTGTCTAGTCGTATGACCGGAATTGCAGCCGGAGCCGATGAGTATCTAACAAAGCCATTTAGCCCTACCCAACTAATCGATTTGGTCAACAAAATACTGGCAGGCCAACCCATTGAACCTGGCCCACACTGGCCTACCCCCTCCACGATGTCCACTGATCAGTGGGTGATCTATGCCAGCGAGTTGACCAAATTATTCAAGCAAGAACAATCTGCACGTCAAGACTTGGAGCAAGCCCTCCGACGATTAGAAGAGGTGAGTCAGTTACAACGGGAATTCCTTGGCGTGATAACCCACGAACTTTTGACCCCCTTTGGTGCCATCGGCCTGACGATGGAGGTTCTACAACAACAAGGTCATGACCTCCCTTCCGAACACCGAGAGACTCTGGACAACTTGACGACAGAGATCGCCGGTCTACACCGGATGATCAACGGGGTAGTCAAATTTGCCGAATTGATGCACAAACAACGTGAACCGGAACTGGGGCACTATGCCCTGGATCGATTGGTTCCATTTTCCGTGCAACCAGTAGCAGTACTAGCTCGGGCACGGGAGATAGACTTTCGGTGCCTGATCTCCCCCAACCTGCCAAAGATATTTGCCGACCCCGATCTGCTCAGTGAGGCCATTTTCCAAATGACTCACAACGCGGTCAAGTTCAACAAGCCTGGGGGACAGGCCCAGGTGCGAGCCTTTGAATCTGAAAAGTGGATCGTTATCGAGGTGTCAGACACCGGCATAGGCCTGACACCTGATCGTCTCAAGCTGCTGGGGCAGCCCTTTGAACAACGTGCTGACTCTTTGCGACGCGGACGGGAGGGTTTGGGAGTTGGGTGGGCCTTTGTTGGATATGTTGCCAAAGTACATTTTGGTCGAACGCACGTCGTCAGCCCAGGTCCAGACCAGGGCAGCACCTTTACGCTCGCCCTCCCCATAGTTACAGAAAAAGAGAATGCATAGCACACCATTATGACAAACAAAATCGGCTTATCCACCGCAGCCCTCTATCCAACCCACCTGACCGAAGAGGCATTGACAACCATCGCAGAACTCGGCTTTCCCACCGTTGAAATATTCCTTCAAACCGAACAAGAATACACCTCTGCTTTTGGAACCGAACTCGACCGGCGGCGGCGCGATCTGGGGTTGGACGTACACTCATTGCACCTCCACAGCTCCTACTTTGACCTTTGGACTCTATACCCCCGTATGATCCAGGAAACCCGTGATCGCTTCCGACGATTGCTGGAGACAGCAACTATGCTAAAAGCTCGTGCACTCACTTGGCACGGACTACGTTTTGGCGGCGATAACCCCCATCTGATTGCCGCCTTCTTTGAGAGCGCGACTTGGGCCGGTGAACAAGCTCAAGCTGTTGGAATTACCCTGTGCATCGAAAACGTCAGTTGGTGCTATCTACGTACCCCGGCCCAAGTCAAAACCATGCGCCAAGCAAAACTTCCCATTGGCTTTACGTTCGATACTTTCCAGGCTGGTGAAAGCGCTACAGACCCCGCCTCTCTCATTTATGCGATGAACGGTCACCTCACAACCGTGCACCTGGCCGACTATGCTCCTGGTGCTCCACGCCACTTGCCTCCAGGAAAAGGCGACCTGGACTGGAAAACTATCCTGCGCACCTTGCAATCTGTAGGTTATACTGGACCGCTCATCATCGAACCCGCCCACATTACAGACCTATCTGACCTGACCCACGCTCGCGACTTTGTTCAGCAGATACTGACTGACGTGGCACAGATCAATTATCAAACCACTCCCTGAACCAATGTTATCAAGTTAAGAGACGAGAACTAGACCTGCCAGGTTTTACAAGGCACTTTTGACCGAGAATACATTGTTAATCAGGTCAAACCTTGCTCACAAAAGCTCTGACGAAAACCTGGCAGGTCTTTACAAGCCTTAACTTTATGACATTGCTCCCTGAACAGATATGCAAATTGTGTGGCGCACATTCATGCTTCATTGCAGCCCAACCTGGTGTGTCTGGACTGCATCCGTAGCCGTCTCCAAAAAGCACTATGCTCATAGGTAGCAGAATATCAACTAGTCCAATAGGGAGAAAATTTGTAATCTGGTTGTCCGAAGAGAACTTGATATGGAGGGAAACCAGATGAAACACTTGATACCGTATATGCAAGACAATGACAAGGCTGCCGATTATCTGCGGCAGTTGCGCTGACCAGATAGAGTAGCCTGTCCCCGCTGTGAAAACCCCAACATAGAAAAGCGAGAACGTTGCAGCAAAGGTTTGCAACGGTACAATTGTTGGAGTGTGTCCAGCGTTTGGGGCCACGGTTTGCAACTTGTAATGATTGGACCAATACAATCTTTGAGGACAGCAAACTGGAGCCTATAGAATGGTGGTTGGTGATTGGACTGTGGCAGTTGAAATTGAATGCAACTGAGATTGCCAGAACATCTGACATCAACAAGCGAACAGCGCAACGTTGCATCAACTTGTTGGACGGTGGTATCTATGAAACATACCATCTGAATCCCGATCGACAACTGGAAGGTCAAGTTAAAGCCGATAAAGCCTGCCCGAGTTCGGGGAGCAAGGGTTTGGCACATCAAATTGCACAGAGTGGACGCACACTTTGGCGACGTGGCATCAAGTTGAGAGGGTGGGCTACTGCAGAGAAAGGTCGTCCCCCACTTTTTGTCTGTTTTTGCCCTTGAAATAGTAAATCAGCCATATGGAAACGGGGAAATCTCTGGGGAAAATGGTGAGCTTTGATGAGGTATTGGTCGGCAAGATGGCGCAGCCGGAAAGCTTTTTCACTTTGATGCGTCTCATATTCCAGTTGGTATGGAAAACCAAAGCGGGAACCTTTTTGTGAGATGAACAGCTCAAAGCAAACGGCGTCTACGAGCAGAGATTCGCCCGGCCTTATGTGGAGCAGCTTGCAAAGACAGACTAGATCGTATCGCTCGAACAGAGTGTAGAACTGGCACTGGATTCACTAATGAAAAGGAGGCCATATATCGACTGGTGAAAACCAGATCGAACCTGAATGCGCTACCAAGAAACAGCTTCTTGAAAAATGCCCAAAACCCCGCCCTGCTGTTTCTCGCAAAATGAAGAACGCTAAAGGGGTTTTGGGCGCTATCAACAAGATCGAATATAATTCATCACAAAAAGGAGCCTTACAATGGACAAGCAGCGTGTAGCATCTGGAATCTCTGGTGGCATCTTTCTCATTTGCCTGGGCATTTTGCTTCTCACAGGGTGGTGGTGGCCGGGTATCATGTTCGCCATTGGTCTCTCCAGCGGCGCAGAACTGGTATTCCGTGGCAAAATTATGAGAGGCATTGGCACTATGGCCTTTTTCTGTGCCATCCCGTTCGCCATCTGGATCATCCAGGCAGTCAACATTCCGTGGGTGCTTATTGGCCCAATGATTCTGATTGGGATTGGCGTTATTATTTTGGTCAAGACTCTTTTCTTGCGCGAATAATGACCCGAGGAGAACTGACGAGTATCGGCGGACGATCACTTGTCCCCTAGCTATTCGTCAATCACTTTCTTCTTTGCGATAAATTTCGGGATTTGCTATCAAGGCCGCCAAACCGAAAATATTAGTGTTTTTCATTGGTTTCGACGCCGTCGCAGTACGGCAATAAAGGAGACGCAAAGCATGAATATCCTGATCGCATATTTCTCTCAAACTGGGAACACGACCAAGGTCGCGCAGGCGATCTATGAAGAGGTGTCGTCCCAAGACCACGAGGTTCATCTAAGGGAAATTGGTGAAATCACGTCGGACACTCTGACAGCCTATGATCTGATTTTTCTGGGTTCGGCCTGTCATGACACGGATCTGGCAAAGCCAGCCAAGCGAATTTTGGGGGGGATTGCCACTTTGTCACCATTCAAGCTGGCGGGCTTTGCTACCCACGCAACGTATACCCCCGAAGGTGGAACGAGAGAGCAAGAGGTGTACGAGGAGTGGGCTGGACGGTGTGTCGTGTCCTTTAACCAAGCTAGCCAAGAGAAAGGGATTGGCTTTTTGGGATACTTTCATTGCCAAGGCGCACCATCCCCTCCGATTGAGGCGTTCATCCACAATACGATCGTGACAGATGAGGATGAATGGAAGGCGTACATAGAGGAGGTGAGAAAGCATCCCACCAAAGAGGATTTGCAAAAGGCGAGGGAGTTTGCCCAGCAAGTCCTGGCCAAGTACTGAATTCTGGGCTTGGATGGTTTGTTGTGTTGTTTGTGGTTGTCCTGATGTCCCTTGTCGTGGTGATGATTTGGCTTTGAATGTCGCGGTCGGTGAGAATAAGAAGGATTGCGGGGAAGAGCAGTATATGGTAAGATTACGTGGTATCTGAAACACTTGGTTCTCTAAAAGTTGGGCGTTGTTCAGAAACAACGTCGTATTTTCCAAGTATTTTTTCCTGGCAAATGAGCTTGAAAGTACAAGTTGTTTTTGAACGACTTCCTAGTCGTGGAACAACAGGGAAGGTAAAATGACCCCACCTCTGTTGACAACCAAACTCTACATTCCGCCCGCCCGACCAGAACTGGTCTCGCGCCCCCGCTTGATCGAACGGCTGAACGCGGGTCTGCACCGCAAGCTCACTCTTGTCTCCGCCCCCGCCGGATTCGGTAAAACCACACTGGTCAGCGAATGGGTCGCCGGTTGCGAGCGACCGGCCGCCTGGTTGTCGCTGGATGAAGGGGATAACGACCCCACACGCTTTCTGATTTACCTTGTTGCTGCTTTACAGACAGTTGCGGCCCGACAGTCACCTGTCATCAATATTGGACGAGGGGTGTTGGGTGCGCTCCAATCCCCTCAGCCACCACCAACCGAATCGATTCTGACAGTTTTGCTCAATGAAATCGCTACCCTCCCGGACAATTTCATTCTTGTCCTTGATGATTATCACGTTATTCATACTAAACCGGTTGACGCGTCGATGTCTGTCGACGTCGCTCTCACCTTTTTGCTCGAGCACTTGCCACCACAGATGCACTTGGTCATCGCCACCCGTGAGGATCCATATTTACCCCTGGCCCGGTTACGCGCCCGGGGTCAATTGACCGAACTGCGCGTCGCAGACTTGAGATTTACCTCCTCCGAAGCCGCCGGATTTCTCAACCAGATGATGGGCCTAAACCTCTCGGCAGAAGATATCGCCGCACTGGAAACTCGTACCGAAGGCTGGATTGCTGGCCTTCAATTGGCAGCCCTTGCTCTACAAGGGACAATTTCAATGCAGGGACATAAAGACGCCACCAGCTTTATCAAATCTTTTACCGGCAGCCACCATTTCGTGCTTGACTATTTGGTTGAAGAAGTCCTGCAACAGCAGACTGAAAGCGTTCAGACCTTTTTGCTGCGTACATCTATCCTCGACCGTCTGTGTGGTCCTCTTTGTGATGCCGTTTGTTCTTATGGAACAGACGGTCTGCAAGGGGGGGCAGATTTGCCTCCCACTTTTTATGCCTCTGGGCAAGAAACCCTAGAGTACCTCAAACGCGCCAACCTGTTCATTGTGCCCCTAGACAATGAGCGGCGTTGGTACCGCTATCACCATCTCTTTGCTGGCTTTTTGCGGCAGCGACTGCACCAAAATGCTGCCTCGTCTACGGGCGATGGGGGGAAGGGCGTGGCCGAATACCACATACGTGCCAGTGTATGGTACAAGGCCAATGGCCTGGAGATGGAAGCTTTTCACCATGCGATTGCCGCCAATGATGTTGAACGCGCGGCGCTCCTGGTTGAAGGAGATGGGATGCCCCTGCACTTTCGGGGCGCGGTGGCCCCTGTACTGAACTGGCTGGCATCGCTGCCGACGACGGTATTGGATGCCAGGCCCTCGTTATGGGTGATGTACGCCTCGGCATTATCGATGACCGGCCAACTGACCGGTGTCGAAGAGAAACTGCAAGCTGCCGAAGCCGCTCTAACTGGTTCAACTGCTATGCAAGGCTCCGAGCTGGACGACAAGACCCGAAACCTTATAGGGCATATTGCCGCTATACGAGCCTTGTTGGCTGCCACTCAGTACCAGGTAGAAACCATCATTGCCCAGTCGCGCCGCGCCTTAGAGTATCTGCACCCCGACAACCTGGCTGTCCGTACTGCCACTATCTGGAAGATGGGGATTGCTTACCAACTCCAAGGAGACCGTGCTGCGGCTAGCCGGGCCTATACCGAAGCCATATCTATCAGCCAGGCCTCTGGGAATACGATCATCAATCTGTCGGCTACAACTGGCCTGGGCAACGTACAAGAAGCAGAAAACCAGCTCTATCTGGCGGCCGAGACCTACCGGCGTGTCTTGCAACTGGTAGGCGATCCACCGCAGCCGACTGCCTGCGAAGCGTATCTTGGCCTGGCTCGCATCTTTTACGAATGGAACGATCTGGATGCTGCCCAACAGCATGGACAACAGAGCGTCCAACTGGCACGGCAGATAGAAAAGATGGACAGATTTGTTCTCTATGAGGTGTTTCTCGCCCGTCTGAAACTTGCCCAGGGAGATGCGGCTGGGGCAGCTGCTATTTTGGCCAAGGCTGGTCAGTCTGTGCGCCAGCATAATTTTGTGCATCGGATGCCTGAGGTTGCTGCTGCACAAGTGTTTGTCCTGATTCGGCAGGGCAATCTGGCGAAAGCTGCTCATCTGGCTCAGACGCACAAACTCCCCATCAGTCAGGCCCGGGTACACCTGGCTCAGGGGGATGCGGCGGCCGCGCTGGCGTTGCTTGATCCACTGCGCCAACAGATGGAGGCCAAGGGTTGGCAGGATCAAGTGCTCAAGGTTATGCTTCTACAAGCGATTGCCCTGAATGCGTACGGTGAAAAGGATCAAGCCGTACAACTGCTGGGCGACGCGCTGGCGCTGGCAGAGCCAGGCGGCTTTATCCGTACTTTTGTTGACCAAGGTGAGCCGATGGCCCAACTACTTTATCAAGCCGCCGCTCGTGGGATGATGCCCAACTATACGGCCAAGTTACTGACTGCATTTGACGGCACGACCAAGGACGGCTCCGCAAGACAAGAATCTGAGCTTGGCCCTTTATCGCTGCTAGAGCCATTAACCCCACGTGAGATGGATGTCCTACGACTCGTCGCCCAAGGGTTCTCGAATCGCGAGATCAGCGAGCGGCTTTTCCTTGCCTTGGACACGATCAAGGGGCACAATCGCCGCATCTATGGTAAGCTTGGCGTAAAGAACCGCACGCAGGCGATCAACAAAGCGCGATCCCTCGATATTCTTCCCCTTCAATAACTCAAATCAACACCCCCAAATGACACTTTGGTGTCTATACACCAACACCGTTTTGCATTTATACTTGTTTGTACATTGCAAGTGACACAGATTGCTATGACCGGCATAACAGGTACAGGATAATGTCAAATAAACTCGATCCAAAAACTGATCCAAATGAACCCATGGTCTATCAAATCAAGCTCAAGGGCCATCTGGGTCGTCAATGGACAGACTGGTTTGGGGGCCTGACTATCACGCTGGAAGATAACGGCGATACGCTTTTAACCGGCTCGGTGGTCGATCAGGCTGCATTGTATGGATTGCTAAGAAAGGTGCGTGATTTAGGCATGCCATTGATCTCGGTCATACGCGTTGAACCTGGCCAAACAGATGTGTTGGATGTCAAGCCGTAAATGAAGACAAGCGGCTTGGAAAGCAAGTTTGCCTTGGAACCAAATATATCGTAAACAAAAAGCGTTATATACATGGGTAGGCACTGGTTCAGTTGGGTGGGATTTTTAGAGAATAGTCTGTTGTGGCTCGAAATTGAGCTTGTAGCCGCGCTTTCCATAGCGCGTAAGGCTCTACGAGGTATGGAAACCTCGGCTACATCGTAATCCCATTCAACTGAACCAGTACCCATGGGTAAACGGCTCCAAAAATGAATCCTGTAGCAGGTCAATCGCGTTGAACCCGACCAGACAGATATGTCAGATGTCAAACAGTAAATGGAGACAAGCCACTTGGAAAGGAGGTTTCCCTTTATTTCTAGCCGATTTCAGCCCCTATGAACAGAATCGCGGCCACAGTTTTGCAAGCCCAATTCAATGAAACTTTGTAATATCGTTCGGAAAAAGGAAGGAAAAAATGAATACAGACAAAAAGACCGTCAAAATGGAAGATATGAAAGTAAAACTTTCAACATTGTGGATAGTCGTAATGTTCAATATGGCTTTTGCGGATATTCTTTCATTTATGATGGAATATTCGACAGGACACACACCCGAGTTTCAAGCTACTCAAGGATTAATGTTGATAGCCGCAATAATTCTAGAGATTCCGATTGTTATGATTTTCCTGTCGCGGGTATTAAAGTATGGCGCAAATCGCTGGGCAAACATCATCGCAGGTGTAATAACTATTCTGTTTGTTATTGGTGGTGGATCGACATATCTTCATTATATATTTTTTGCAACTATAGAGGTTGTGTGTACGTTACTAATTGTCTGGTATGCGTGGAAATGGTCCGAATAGGAGAGATCAAATGAAGGCAATAGTTCAAACAAATTACGGTTCAACAAAAGTCCTTAAACTCAAAGAGATCGACAGACCGGTGATCACGGATAACGATGTGCTGCTAAGTGTTCACGCGGCAGCAGTCAACGCGGGTGATTATTTTGGAATGAGAGGTGAACCGTGGCCCGTTCGTATGATTGTAGGATTTCCAAAACCAAAGGAAAATTATGTTCCTGGATGGGATATGGCAGGAAAGGTTGAGGCCGTCGGTAAAAAGGTGACGCGGTTCAAACCAGGAGATGAGGTATATGCCTCGTGCAACCACGCTTTTGCCGAGTATGCGAGTGTAGCTGAAGACCAGCTCGCGATGAAGCCAGCCAACCTCACGTTCGAGCAGGCCGCGGCCGTGCCTACCGCAGCAATAACCGCCCTCCAGGGCCTTCGCGATGCGGGAAAGTTAAAGCCAGGTCAAAAGGTCTTGATCAATGGTGCTTCTGGAGGTGTGGGAACCTTTGCTGTTCAGATCGCAAAATCGTTCGGAGCGCAAGTGACTGGTGTCTGCAGCACAAAGAACGTGGATATGGTCCTATCGATTGGCGCAGACCATGTCATTGATTACACCCAAAAGGACTTTGCAAAAAATGGACAGCGCTACGACCTTATCCTCGATAATGTGGCGAATCGTTCGTTCTCAGACCTCAGACGCGCACTCACCCCTCAAGGTACCATTATACCTAACAGCGGCCATAGTGGCATGGGGTATGTTCTCAAAGCGTACGCGTTGTCAGTGTTTATGCGCCAGCAGGGAAGTATGTTTCTTTCATCAACGAACAACAAAGACCTGGTCATTCTGAAGGAACTCGTCGAATCAGAAAAGATAACACCCGTCATCGACAGGGCATACCCATTTAGCAAGATCCCAGAGGCCATGGGGTATGTGGGGCGCGGACACGCCAAAGGCAAAGTGGTCATTGCTGTTGTGGAGTGATTATGAAAGCAATAGTAGTTGAGGTGAAAAAGATAAAAGTGGTTATCGATAGACGTTATTCACTGGAACAGACTGACAAGGCTCACCGGTATGTTGAAAGAGGGAAATGTAGTCATCACTGTGGGACATGACCACCAAACCTTCAAATAATTACACAGAACAAATCAAATAAAACGGAGATGAAAAATGAATGGAACAAAAAAGATCGCAAGAATTGTGGGAGTATTATATGTTATTGGGACGGTTGCAGGCATACTGAGTGTTGTTTTTACAGGACCTATTCTAGGTGATCCAGACTATCTTGTTAATATTTCTGCAAATGCAAACCAGGTGATAACAGGAGTGCTTTTTGTATTGATCATGGGTTTGGCACTTGCTATGGTTCCAGTTATGATGTTTCCCATCTTGAAAAAACATAATGAAGCTTTGGCTCTTGGGTATGTTGTTTTCAGGGGAGGGCTTGAGACCGTTACCTATATTGTTGGAGTAATCAGTTCGCTGTTACTATTAACATTGAGTCAGGTACATGTTCAAGCTGGAGTCTTGGATGCTTCCAATTTTCAAGCTTTGGGCACTTTATTACTGGAAACAGAGGTGATTATTAGTTCTATTACGACGATCGTCTTTATCTTGGGGGCCTTGATGTTTTATTACGTGTTGTATCAATCAAGACTCATTCCTCGATGGATATCAGGTTGGGGTCTCATTGCAGCCATACCATATTTTGTTGCTGGCTTTTTAGTTATGTTCGGCCTTATCGATCATATGTCGACAGTCGATGCCGTTTTGCGTCTTCCATTAGGCTTGCAGGAAATGGTTCTGGCGCTATGGCTGATCGTTAAAGGATTCAATCCATCTGCAATCGCTCCCGGGTCTGCCAGACAGATATAAATGAGATAAAGCAAATCAAAATAAGCGAGGAGACAAAAGATGAATTCAGCAAACAAAACCTCACGAGTTTTAGGAGTTGCATTTCTGCTTCAGTTTGTTACATCTTTGAGCGTTGGAATAATTCTGCAGCCAGCATTGATCGTGCCAGGAAACACAAGTGCAAGTATGATCAGAATTGCGAATAATACTTTGCTGATGAGGGCAAATATCTTGGTTGATATGCTCACTGCCCTTGGCATCATCTTTTTGGGGGCCATTCTTTTTGTAACTCTGAGGAAGCAGAACGAAAAAATAGCACTTGTTGCCCTGGGCTTTTATATATTAGAAGCAGCGTTGCTCGCTGTCAGTAGAACAGAGGCTTTCTCTCTCTTACGCATAAGCCAGGAATATGTAACGGCAGGACATCCTGCCTATTTGGAGACGATGGCAAATCTGGCACTCGAATCTATGGATTTTGTTGGAACGACGCTACACATGTTGGCTTTTTGTCTTGGTGGAATATTTTTTTATTATCTGCTCGACAAATCAAGAATTGTTCCACGCGCTCTGTCTCTCTGGGGTCTGATAACCGTTTTCCCTTGCCTGATCGGAACACTGTTTGCTATATTTGGCTATGAAGCGCCATTTATCATTTACGTCCCCTATGTTCCCTTTGAATTTGTTATCGGAATATGGATTTTGGTCAAAGGTATAAGGGACCATTGATGTGAACAATTCATCGGCGATACAAACATCATCGAATAACATGTCATCAAGAAATAGCACAGTCGCGTGTCTCGGCGAAAGTCTCACAAAGGGTGGCGAGATAAACTATGATTGGATCAGCGATCTTGAATCCCGCCCACAAAATACCTCTGTTCGTTTCGTCAACCTTGGGGTAGGCGGGGACCTCTCCTACAACGCGCTCAAACGCTTGCCCCAGGTGATTCAATGTCACCCCAACAAAGTGATCGTGTTGATCGGCTCTGCTGATGTCAGTATGAGGATATGCCCGACTATGCGACGCTTGCTTGGAATTTGGAAGCGCCTTCCACAAAAGCCATCGCCCAAATGGTGTGAAGAAAACGTCCGACAAATCGCGAACAGGTTAAAGAATGAAACAACAGCGCGAGTTGCGTTGTGTTCGTTGCCCGTTATCGGAGAGGCCCCTGAATCTGAGGCCAACAGGCGCATTGGTGAATATAGCGCCATCATCAAGCGGATTGCGCGTGAAGAGAATGTGGATTATATTCCCTATTACGAGCGAATGAACGAGCAGATCGTCGCATCTCCTGGCCGAGCCTTTACCGGATCCGTTTTCTTGTCCATGTGCCAGGCTGCTTTTAAAATCTATGTACTCCGAGAGAGTTTGGATGAGGTCGGGGAGCAGAACGACTGGCGATTCCACGTCGATGGCATCCATCTCAATAGCCGCGGTGGGAAGATACTGGCTGATCTCGTACAAGAATTTGTCGCCGCTTGATGCGTGTAAATGGACTCGAAAAATGAATGTATCAGCAATGTTTTGGAACATGTTAGCGAATAACTTTGATGAGCAAGAGGGGCAGTATCAACAGCTTCAAATCAAGGTTGCTGAAAGTGCGAAAAAATATCTAAACGTGAGCGATCTGGTGTTAGATTACGGATGTGCGACAGGAGCAAAAGCCTTTGAACTTGCCGACCAGGTAAAAGAGATTTATGGGATTGACATATCGTCCAAAATGATCGCTGCCGCACAAAGAAAAGCCGTTGAGCGCAAAGTTCAGAATATAGATTTTGCGCAAGCAACAATATTCGACACGAGATTGAAGAAAGAATCATTTGATGTGGTCTTGGCTTTCGGTATTTTGCATCTTTTAAAAGACCCACCGAAAGTGATACAAAGGATAAACGAATTATTGAAATCGGGAGGATGGTTCGTTTCTTCAACGGCTTGCATGGGAGACGATCAAACAATACCGACACTGATAAATCGTATTCTATTTATCCCCAGCCGAATAGGAGTATTTCCACACGTGAGGTTCTTGAAAATCCCTGAATTAGAACAAGCAATCACTCGTGGAAAGTTTCAAATTGTCGAAACTGAAACGTTGGCTTTTGATCCGACCAATGATCAAAATTTTATCGTGGGCCATTTCGTTGCTGCAAAAAAGGTATAGGGTAATTCTGGAGGAAACTCGTGACAGCGATTATACGCAAAAAAACAGAAATATTTACAGAACTCGAGCGAGGAGTGCATGCGGCATTAGAGACATATTCCAATGTCCACCGAGGCAGCGGGCACAACTCGATGGTGTCCACGCATCTATTTGAACAGGCCAGGGACATTGTCCTGGAATACCTAGAGTTGAACGGTGGACTCGTCCACAGAGACAAATACGTGGTCGTCTTTTGCACACCCAGAAGGGCAGAGGCACTCAAGGCACAACTTGAGCCTAAAAGTTATAAAAGTGTGTCAAGCCAAGACATTGGCCTGTCACTGGGTATGAGAGCGTTGGCTGTCAACAGCAAGGCGTTGCCCAAGGGTATTCCTTTCCAGCCTGGTGGAGGGACGGCCCGGCTGGTCTCTCCCGGTTGGGTCGTCTGGGCCAAAGCGCCGGATAAATTCGAGGCTGGCACGCCCGCGATCGTCAACGTTATCGCGTTTGCCAAAGCGCTGCGGTTGCTCCAGCATTTCGGAAATGGCGCTTTCCAGGACGCGGCCGCTGAAAAGATAGCGGCTGCTGAAATCCTGTACCACGACGAACTAGAAGAATATGCTGGGCAAGAATTGCTGGATGAACTCAAGCAGACCCTGATCGGTCGCGGTGTTCGTGTCCCAACGGTGGAAGGTGCCAGACCCTTTATCAACCTGGACAACGGCGCCAGCACTCCCACATTTACGCCGATATGGAACGCTGTCTGCCAGACGTGGCGCCAGCCCAGGCAAGTACAGCAAAAGATCATTCACGAGGTCAAGTCCATTTGCGCCGAGGTGCTGGGTGCGCCTTTGGCAGCTTATGATGTGATCTTTACTTCCAACACCACAGAAGCCATCAACCTGACGGCCGAGAGTTTGCGCAATGAATCCGAGCCGGGAATCGAATCGGTCGTGCTTAACACGTTCCTTGAACATAATTCGAACGAGCTGCCGTGGCGTATGGCCGGCTTTTCGCTGATCCGGTTGCCGGTGGACGCTGAAGGCTTTGTGAATTTGGACGAACTAGAGACGCACTTGCGCGCGTACAACCAGGAGGGCCAGCACGGAAGGAAGCGCATTAAACTGGTAGCCGTGAGCGGCGGCTCAAATGTCCTCGGCGTATTTAACGATCTAGCCGAGATCAGTCGCATCGTTCACCGATACGGGGCGCGCTTGCTAGTGGATGCGGCACAATTGGTCGCCCACCGTAAGGTCGAGATGGAAGCATGCGGGATTGACTATCTCGCCTTCTCTGCCCATAAGGCGTACGCGCCATTCGGCAGTGGCGTGTTGTTGGTGAGGAAGGGGCTGCTTCATTTTACCCCTGCCGAACTGGAGTTGATCCAATCATCCGGCGAGGAAAACGTAGTAGGCATCACCGCGTTGGGCAAGGCGCTGGTGCTTTTGCAGCGGATCGGCCTGGACGTGATTCAGGAGGAAGAACAGGCTTTGACCGGGCGGGCCTTACGCGGTCTGGCGCAAATACCGGGTCTCACGATTTATGGGACAAAAGACCCAGACTCTGCTAGGTTTGCCCAAAAAGGCGGGGTCATTGTCTTTGACCTGAAGGGCTTTATGGCGAACCGAGTGGCTCAAGAACTGGCCGAGCGGGGTGGGATCGGTGTGCGCTACGGCTGCCACTGCGCTCATCTGTTGATCAAGCGTATGCTTAATATTCATCCACTGCAGAAGCTATTGCAAGGCCTGATCGTGACCTTGTTCCCGCAGATCTCCTTGCCTGGGCTCACCCGGGTGAGCCTGGGCATCGAGAACAGCGCTGAGGATATTGACACATTGCTTCACGTGTTGGGCAAAATCGCCCGGCAGCCCCGGACCGGGATGGACAACCCCTTTACTTCTACACAGACCGATATCCAAAAGCAGATGGACGATTTCGCCAGGGCTGTGGCCGAGAGAGTCTATACTCAAATCTAGTGCAGTGTTGGAGGAATCTTGTGAAAGCGATTGTATACAAAAGATACGGCTCACCAGATGTACTTGAACTCACAGAGGTAGAAAAACCCATTCCCAAGGAGAATCAAGTACTGATACGCGTATATGCGACAACAGTAACAGCAACGGATTGCAGTATCCGAAAAGGTGAGCCACGTTGGAGCAGAATCTTTCTCGGTCTCGGAAAACCAAGAAAAGAAATACTGGGGATTGAGCTAGCCGGAAAAGTTGAAAAAGTAGGCAGAAAGGTAAAGCGATTTAAGAAAGGGGATCAGGTTTTTGGCGCTGCTATGCAGAGAATGTCTTGTTGTGCCGAGTACGTATGTCTGCCCGAGAAGGCGGGACTAGCCATAAAACCGGCCGATATGACTTGGGAAGAAGCCGCCGCCTTTTCTGATGGGGCTCTAACAGCATTGACTTTTCTTCAAGATATCGGAAAGATTCAGAGCGGACAACACGTTTTGATCAATGGCGCTTCTGGATCGGTTGGCACTTTTGCGGTACAGCTTGCCAGGCACTTTGGGGCAAAAGTTACCGGGGTATGCAGCACCACGAATGTAGAAATGGTGGAATCCCTGGGAGCCGACAAGGTCATCGATTACACGGCAGAAGATTTTACCAAAAGCGGCGAGACCTATGATGTTATTTTTGACACGGTAAACAAAAGTTCGTTTTCGCTTTGTAAAAGCGCCCTAAAGCAAGGCGGGGTCTACCTGATAACCATACCTACGCTAAAAGTTTTTCCTCAGATACTATGGACGTCAATGATCGGCAATAAAAAAGTGAAATTTGGGGCGTCAAAAAGCAATCCTGAAAGATTGAATTTCCTCAAAGAGCTTGTTAAGGGGGGAAAGATCAAATCTGTCATAGATAGACGCTATCCGTTGGAACAGATTGTCGAGGCTCACCGATATGTTGATCAAGGACATAAAAAGGGAAATGTAGTTATCACTGTGGCACATAATGACAAAACAAATTTGGGGGAATATTCATGAAAGCGATTGTATATACAGAGTACGGATCGCCAAAAGTTCTTCAGCTCCAAGAGATAGAAAAACCTACGCCCAAGGAGAATGAAGTACTGATACGAGTATATGCGACAACAGTAACACCATCGGACGGCCTGATGCGAAAAGGTGAACCATTTTTGGGCAGAATCATTCTCGGTCTCAGAAAACCGAGAAAAAAATATAGAATACTCGGGATTGAGCTAGCCGGGGAAATTGAAGCAGTAGGCAAAAATGTCAAACGATTTAGAAAAGGTGATCAGGTTTATGGATTTACCGGTTTTGGAGCTAGAGCCCATGCCGAGTACACATGTATGCCTGAGAAAGGGTCGCTGGTCATAAAGCCGGCCAATATGACCTATGAGGAAGCTGTCGCTGTTGTTGACGGGGCCACAACCGCATTGTTTTTCCTCCGAGACAAGGCAAATATTCAGAGCGGGCACAAAGTTCTGATTAATGGTGCTTCTGGAAGTATAGGCACTTTTGCGGTACAGCTTGCCAAGCACTTTGGGGCAAAGGTCACCGGAGTATGTAGTACCACGAATTTAGATTTGGTAAAATCTCTGGGCGCCGACAAGGTCATTGACTACACCAAGGAGGATTTTACCCAAAATGGTGAGACCTATGATATTATTTTTGATGCGGTAAGCAAGAGTTCGTTTTCACGTTGTAAAAACTCTCTAAAGCAAAACGGATGCTATCTCGTAACCGTCATGGGGCTGGCATCGCTTGTTCAAACGCTATGGACCAGAGTGATAGGCCGCAAGAAAGTAATCTTTGCGCTGTCGATCGAAAAGACTCAAGCTCTAGTTTTTCTCAAAGAGCTCGTTGAGGCGGGAAAGATAAAACCTGTCATTGATAGACGATATCCGTTGGAACAAATGGCCGAGGCCCACCGGTATGTCGAAAAAGGACACAAAAAAGGAAATGTGGTTATAACTGTGGAACATGATAGCAAAACCTGAAAACCTGCGTTGGGACACTTTTTGAATTTTGGGGGTCGTTGTATAATTGATCTATGTCAGTGCCAATTTTGGCCACGAAACTTTATATTCTTCCACCTCGACCTAACGTTGTCCTTCGCCCCCGCCTGATCGAGCGACTGAACGAGGGGCTAGGCCAAAGCCAGAGTTTTGGGCGCAAACTGACCCTCATCTCTGCCCCTGCCGGTTTTGGAAAAACCACGCTGGTCAGCGAATGGGTTCAATCAATGCTGCCCATTGCCACAATGGGTGGAGCAATTCCGACCACCGCCATCGCCTGGCTCTCGCTCGACAAGAACGATAATGATCCGACCCGCTTCCTGACCTACTTGGTCGCTGCTTTGCAGACCATTGAAGGCAATCTTGGGAAAGGCGCATTGGTCGCGCTTCAATCTTCTGGGACGGTCAACGTTGAATCGGTTCTGACTGTCTTGCTCAATGAGATTGTGGGCCTTTCGGACAATCCTTCGACAAGCTCAGGGCAAAGCCTAGTCCTCGTCCTCGATGACTATCACGTGATCGAATCCCAACCGATTGACAAGGCTCTCACTTTCTTACTCGACCATCTGCCTCCACAAATGCACCTAGTCATCGTCAGCCGGAGCGATCCGTCCTTACCCTTGTCACTCTTGCGTGCTGGCGGCCAAATGACTGAGATACGCGCCGATGATCTGCGTTTTACGTTCGACGAAATCACTACCTTTCTGGACAAAGCGATGAGCCTTGACCTTTCTGCGGAGAACGTGACCGCGCTGGAGACTCGTACAGAGGGCTGGATTGCAGGGCTACAACTGGCCGCGATCTCAATGCAGGGGCTCAAGGGAAGCAGTGAGATTGCTGACTTTGTTAACCGATTTACCGGCAGCGACCGTTACATCCAGGACTATTTGGCCGAAGAAGTGCTTCAGCAGCGGCCCAAAGGTAGCAAAGACTTTTTATTGCAAACCTCAATCCTTAATCGCTTGAGCGGCCCCCTGTGCGATGCCGTGCGATTTGGCGGAGCGAAATCACCAAGCAGTTCCAAGGGATCCGCCGTGTGTTTCGGCTATACCGAAACGTCTATTGAACAGAAGAACAGCCAGGCCATCCTGGAAGCTCTCCAAGCTGCCAATCTATTCATTGTGCCGTTGGACAACGAGCGGCGTTGGTACCGCTATCACCATCTCTTTGCTGATTTGTTGCGGCAGCGATTGCACCAGCAGCACCCTGACAGTGTGGCCGAATTACATATACGTGCCAGCGTATGGTATGAAGAGAATGGCTTGGAGATCGAAGCTTTTCACCACGCTACTGCCGCCAATGATGTTGAGCGTGCTGAGCGCCTGATTAAAGGAGACAAGATACCCCTGCACTCTCGTGGCGCGGCATCAATTATACTGGACTGGCTGTCATCGCTGCCGACGGCGGTGCTGGACGCCAGGCCCTCGTTGTGGGCCACATATGCCTCATTACTGTTGCTTACCGGCCAAACGACCGACGTGGAAGAGAAACTACAAGCTGCCGAAGCTGCTCTAGCTGGCTTAGCAGGCTTGAGTGACGCCGAGCTGGATGACAAGACCCGAAACCTTGTCGGACAAATTGCCGCCTCAAGGGCTACGCTGGCCCTCACTCAGTACCAGGTAGAAACCATAATTGCCCAGTCGCATCGTGCCCTGGAGTATCTGCACCCCGACAACCTGCCTTTCCGCTCTACTGCTATCTTGATGCTGGCGAATGCCTACGAGCTCCAGGGAGACCGTGCCGCAGCCGGCCGGGCCTATACCGAAGCCATATCTATCAGCCAGGCATCTGGGAATATCTTTTTCACCATAGTGGCTACAATTGGTCTGGGCGAAATACAGGAATTGGACAACCAACTCTATCTGGCGGCCGAGACCTACCGGCGCGGCCTACAACTATTTGGTGATCATCCGCAGCCATCTGCCGGCGAAGCGCATCTTGGCCTGGCTCGCATATTCTACAAATGGAACGACCTGGATGCCGCCCAGCAGCACGGACAACAGAGCCTCAAACTGGCGCGGCAGTATGATACCGCTATAGACAGGTTCGTTATCTGTCAGGTGTTTCTTGCCCGCTTGAAACTGGCCCATGGAGATGTGGACGGAGCGGCCGCTATGTTAGCTGAGGCAGGTCAGATTGTGCGTCAGCATAACTTTGTGCATCGCATGCCTGGGGTTGCTGCTGCCCAAGTGCTGACACTGCTTCACCAGGGTAAGTTGGCAGCAGCCGCTCATCTGGCTGAAAAGTACAAACTCCCCATCAGCCAGGCCCGCGTACACCTGGCCCGGGAAGACACGGACAAAGCTATCGCTTTGCTTGGGCCATTACGCCAGCAGATGGAGGCCAAGGGTTGGCAGGATGAACGGCTCAAGGTTATGGTGCTACAGGCAGTCGCTCATCACCGGATGCAGCAGCATCCGCCACATAGCAAAAAGGACAAGGCTGTGCAATTGTTGGGTGAGGCGCTGGCGCTGGCAGAGCCGGGCGGCTTTATCCGTATCTTTGTCGATGAAGGGTTGCCGATGGCTCAACTATTGTCCAAAGCAGCGGCTCAGGAAATTATGCCCGATTATACGGGCAAGCTGCTGGCCGTATTTGAGTCTGAGGAGCAAAAGCGCAAAGACGAATCTTGTCTGCCCCCTGACTCGCTTCCTCCAGGTATTCAGCCTTTGATTGAGCCATTAACACCACGTGAGCGAGAGGTGTTACAGCTTATCGCCAGCGGTCGCTCCAATCCAGAAATTGCAGCACAGTTAGTCATCGCTGTGACCACCGTCAAGACTCATGTCAAAAACATTTACGGGAAGCTTCAAGTGACCAATCGCTTTCAAGCGGCCGCCCGCGCCAATGACCTAAATCTGTTATAATTTATTCTTCAATCCTCAAATCTCCTCCCCCTTCTCCTCCTATAGGAGGATGTTTTTTGTTGAATTATTTGATATACTACTTGTACATTTCAAGTGGCACAGGCTGTTATGACCGGTCACAACAGGTACAGGGTAATGTCAAACAAACTCGATCCAAAAACTAATCCAAGTCAAACAATGGTCTATCAGATCAAGATCAAGGGCCGTTTGGGTCGTCAATGGACAGACTGGTTCGGAGGGCTGACCATCACGCACAAAGACGACGGCGATACCCTTTTAACTGGCTTGGTGGTTGATCAGGCTGCGTTGCATGGATTGCTGAAAAAAGTGCGTGATTTGGGAATGCCCTTACTCTCGGTCAATTGCGTTGAACCTGACCAGGTAGATGCGTCAGATGTCAAACGGTAACTTGAGGCAAGCGGCTTGTTCAAAGCTACTTGTTCAATCAAACTCGTCGATATCAACCAAAAAGGGAGAAAAATGAATACACACACAAAGACCGCGATAATTGTGGGAGTATTATTTATAATTGGGACGGTTGCGGGTAGTCTAAGCATTGTTTTTACAGACCCTATTCTAAAAGATCCAGATTATCTTGTAAAGATTTCTGCAAATGAAAACCAAATTATAGTCGGAGCGCTCCTTGTGCTAATTATGGGTTTGGCGCTTGCTATGGTTCCGGTTATGATGTTTCCCATCTTGAAAAAACATAACGAAACTTTGGCTCTTGGGTATGTTGTTTTCAGGGGCGGGCTTGAGACCGTTACCGCTCTTGCTTTTGTAAGTAGCTTGCTATTGCTGATTACGGCAAGTCGGGGATATGTAAAAGTAGGGGCTCCGGATGCTTCCTATTCTCAAAATTTGGGCGCTTTATTACTAAAAGCGGATTTTCAGATTAATCCTATTCTGAAAATCGTTTTCAGCTTGGGTGCTCTGATGTTTTATTATGTATTGTATCAATCAAAACTCATTCCTCGATGGTTGTCAGGTTGGGGTCTTGTTGGAGCTACATTGCATTTAGTAGCAGGTTTGTTCGTCATGTTTGGCTGGCTTGTTGAATTTCCCATATTGGGGATCTTTTGGGATCTTCCAATAGCCTTGCAAGAAATGGTTATGGCAGTGTGGCTGATTGTGAAAGGATTCAATCCAGCCGCAATCGCTTCCGAGGCTGCTTGAATGGATATGAACAACCGGCGCGCGTCAACAAAGATGTCGGATTAGAGATGGAAGATAAAGAGAAAAGAGCGTTCACCTTGGCGCGGGTGAAATGCATCGCAAGAACAAAAAGGAGATGAAAAATGAATTCAATTAACAAGACCGCGAGAATGGCAGGGTTGTTGTATCTTGGACACTTTGTAACTTTTTTTCTTGCTGACAATGGTGTTCACTATACAGCCGTTGAACCCATAGATGGCGCAGCAATAGCCCACAATATGATGGCTTCTGAGCGGCTATTCCGTATCGGTTTTGTGAGCTTTTTATTCGCTGCTGTGTTCTTTCTTTTGTCGGCCTGGGCTTTGTACGTGTTATTAAAACCGGTGAATAAAGACCTTGCTTTACTGTTCGTGTTACTAAACCTGGGCGGTGTCGCCATACACTGCATTAGTCAAATCAGTGAATTTGGTGCCATGCTACTTTTGAGCGGCACTGATTACTTGCAAGTATTCCAAGCAGATCAACTGCAAGCTCTGGCAATGCTATTTCTCAACTTGTACAAAAATGGGTTCATGATCGCCCAGATATTTTTAGGTCTGTGGCTTCTTCCTCTTGGTTATCTGGTTTTCAAGTCGGGCTTTCTTCCCAGAATCTTGGGTATATTGTTGATTATTGATTGTTTTGCCATGCTGACATGGTTTTTCCAGTTTTTCTTTTTCCCAGGCTACGAAGTGATCAGTAATCTATGTCTCGCGGAAGGTTTTCTTGCGGAAGGTTCACTTTGTTTGTGGCTTTTAATAAAGGGTGCAAAGGATAAGGAGGTGCTAGTATGAAACATCATCGCGTTGTCGTGACGCGGCATGGCGGGCCGGACGTTCTCCAGGTGGTGGAAGAGGATCGTCCCGAGCCCCAGGCTGGCGAGGTTCGGATAAAGGCCCTGGCCGCCGGAGTCTCCGCCTACGATCTCATGTTCCGACGTTCCGGTTTGTTTCCCGGGACTCCGCGCGTGCCGTTCACCCTGGGCGTGGACGTCGTTGGTGTGGTGGACAAGCTGGGCGATGAGGTGTCAACGGCCGAACTTGATTCGGCTTTCGAGTTGGGACAGAGGGTTGCCGGCGCGACCTTTGCTCTTGACGGCCTTGGCGGCTACGCAGAGTTCATCTGCCTGCCCACCAGCGAACTGGTGCCCGTACCCTCGGGCGTGGATTCTGCCGAGGCCGTCTGCCTAGTGGCAAACTATTTGACCGCGCACATGGCGCTGCACCGAACCGCCAACGTCCAGAGCGGCGAACGTATCCTCGTCCACGGTGCGGCGGGAGGCGTAGGGACCGCCTTGCTCGAGCTTGGCAAGCTGGCCGGGCTCGAGATGTACGGCACGGCGTCCAAGTATAACCACGAACTCGTGTCCTCACTTGGAGCCACGCCGATCGATTACCGAACTGAGGACTTTGTTGAGCGCGTCCGCAGTGCCACCGATGGGGTGGATGTCGTATTCGACCCCATCGGTGGCGCACGGCAACTCTGGCGTTCACATCGAGCCCTACGTAATGGCGGGCGTTTGGTGTGGTTCGGCGTGGCTGCGACGAAGAAAAAGGGGCTGCGGGTCATTCCCCTCACCCTGCTGATGGTGTTTTTGCTCCAGCTCGTTCCGGGCGGTAAGCAGACCCCGCTTTTCCCGGAACTCGGGGAGGACAATGCCTGGTACCGCGAAACGCTGTCAGAGCTCTTCGACTTGCTGTCAGTAGGCAAGATCAAGCCGGTAGTGGCGGAGCGCATTCCGTTGGTAGAGGCAGCTCGTGCTCATGAGCTGCTCGAGCGTGGCGGATATGCTGGCAAGGTGGTTCTCGTCACCGGCGCATAGTGAGGGTCTCTGAATACGGGACAGCAGGGAGGCTCTTGCTGAGATCGGAAGGAATACGATTGAGGTAGAGGGCTAGGCAATACTGATCTGGGTGTATGAGGTGGTGAGTGACTCGGAGCAGTCCTCGCCGCAGCGGAAGCAGGCAACCCGTCGAAGCTACCGACTGCCGAGGCTCACAGGTATGTTGAAATAGGACATAAAAAGGGAAATCTAGCCATCACTTTGAACATGATAACAAAGCTTGTGTTGGACGCTTTTTGAATTTTGGGGGACGTTGTATAATTGATTTATGCTTGTACCAATTTTGGCCACGAAACTCTATATCCCCACACCTCGACCTAATGTCGTCCTTCGCTCTCGCCTGATCGAGCGACTGAACGAGGGGCTAGGCCAAAACCAGAGTTTTGGGCGCAAACTGACCCTCATCTCTGCCCCCGCCGGCTTTGGTAAAACCACGCTGGTCAGCGAATGGATCGCCGGTTGTGAGCGGCTCGAACCAAAGGTTTGCGTCGCATGGCTATCGCTGGACGAAGGGGATAACGACCTCACACGCTTTCTGGCTTACCTCGTCGCTGCTTTGCAGACGCTTCCCCTGAGCGCGAACGGAACGTCTGGGGACAAAGGGGTTGCGGCCCGACAGGCCCCTGTCGGCAATATTGGAGAAGGGGTGTTGGCTATGCTCCAATCCCCTCAGCCACCATCAATCGAATCGATTCTGACAACCTTGCTCAACGAGATCGCCACCGTCCCGGATAGTTTCATCCTCGTCCTTGACGATTACCACGTTATTGATGCCAAACCGATTGACACGTTGGCGTCCGTCGATGACGCTCTCACCTTTATCCTCGAGCACCTGCCGCCACAGATGCACTTGGTCATTGCCACCCGGGAGAATCCGCCTTTACCCCTGGCCCGGTACCGCGTCCGGGGCCAATTGACCGAACTGCGTGCCGCCGATTTGCGTTTTACCCCCGCCGAAGCCGCCGAATTTCTCAACCAGGCGATGGGGCTGAATCTTTCGACAGAAGACATCGCTGCCCTGAAAATCCGCACCGAAGGCTGGATTGCCGGCCTGCAATTAGCTGCCCTTGCCTTGCAAGGCCTTGCCTTGCAAGGGACAATTTCAATGCCAGGACATCAAGATGCTACCAGCTTTATCCAATCTTTTACCGGCAGCCACCATTTCGTGCTGGACTATTTGGTTGAAGAAGTCTTGCAACAGCAGCCCAAAAGCATCCAGACCTTTTTGTTGCGCACGTCTATCCTCGATCGCCTGTGTGGCTCCCTTTGTGATGCCGTCTGTTCCGTAGGAGCTGCCGTTTTGAGCAATGGAGCAGAGGTGTGGAAGGGTAAGGGTAAGGGTAAGGGGGAGAATTCTCCCGCGCTCCTCCGCTCCTCTGTTCCCCTGCACCTCACCCCTTCTGCTTCCGGGCAAGAAACCCTAGAATATCTCCAACACGCCAATCTGTTCATCATCCCCCTGGATAACGAGCGGCGTTGGTATCGCTATCACCATCTCTTTGCTGATTTGTTGCGGCAGCGACTGCACCAGAGCGCCGCCTCGTCTACAAAAGATGAGGGGAGGGGGGTAACCGAATTGCACAGTCGTGCCAGCCTGTGGTATGAAGAGAACGGTTATGAGGCCAAAGCTTTTCACCATGCTGTTGCTGCCGAGAATTTTGAGCGGGCGGCGGCTCTGGCCGAATTGGCATGGCCGGCAATGGACAGGAGTTACCAGTCCGTTACTTGGCTGGGGTGGGTGAAGGCGTTACCAGATGAGCTGGTCCGTGCCAGACCTGTACTCAATATTGGATATGCCTGGGCGTTACTGGATCGCGGCGATCTAGAGGCCGGCGAGGCCCGACTGCGGGATGTCGAACGGTGGCTGGACACTATGGCAGACATGGGTGAGCAACCTCAAGCCCCACCGGACGAGATGGTAGTCGTGGACCAAGAGCAGTTTCGGTCTCTACCGGCAACGATCGCCAACGCCCGTGCCTATCATGCCCAAGCTCTCGGGGATGTTGCCGGTGCCATAAAGTACGCTCGGCGGGCACTTGATCTCTTGCCTGAGGATGACTATATTGAGCGTGGAATTCCAACTGCGCTCCTAGGGATGGCATATTGGACGAGCGGAGACCTGGAAGCCGCCTACCGGACTCTTGCCGATTTCATAGCAATTATGCGAATTGCCAGCAACATCTCTTTCGCGATCACTCCCACATATGCCCTGGCCGATATCAGGATAGCGCAAGGTTGTCTCCACGAGGCATCAAGTACATATGGGCAATCATTGCAGTTAGTGGCGGAACAGGGCGAGCCTGCACTACCGGGAACGGCAGAGCTGTACTTGGGGTTGAGTGAGTTACATCGCGAGCAGGGCGATATGGAAGCCGCCAGACAGTATCTGCTGAAAAGCGAGGAGTTGGGCGAACAAGCTGGGTTACCGAATTGGCAGCATCGTCAGTATGTTGCTCAGGCTCGAATAAAGGAAACCCAAGGAGACCTGGATAGCGCTCTCGACTTGCTGGATGAAGCGGAGCGCCAGTATTTCAGAGGTCCCGTCCCCGATGTGCGTCCCATAGCGGCGTTAAAGACACGGGTGTGGGTTAGGCAGGGCAGGTTGAACAAAGCCTGGGGTTGGGCGCGTGAGCGGGGCCTGTCCGTTGACGACGACCTCAGCTACCTATGCGAGTTCGAGCATGTCACGCTAGCTAGAGTGCTCATAGCCGAGTATAAGAGAGACCGTGCAGACCGTTCTATTCTTGAGGCGATGGGACTATTGGAGCGCCTCTTGAAAGCAGCGGAAGAAGGTGGCAGGATGGGTAGCGTGATCGAGATCCTGGTACTGCAGGCGCTCTCTCACAAGGCGCAAGACAACATTCCCTTGGCTCTCGAGCCGCTGGAGCGTGCCCTGGTCCTGGCCGAGCCGGAGGGCTATGTCCAAATTTTTGTGGATGAAGGGTTGCCGATGGTGGAACTATTGACAAGGATGAAGCCTTATTGTGTAAGGGCGGAAAGCGGAAGGATGACAGAGTATAATCATAAATTGATGGCTACCTTTGGAGAGCAAAAAGATGTTCAACCCTTTGGCCCCGCTCAAGATAAGTCTTTGCCCCTTGCAAAGCAAGGCATCAGCCCTCAGCCTTTGGTTGAGCCATTGAGCCAACGCGAGTTGGAGGTTCTACAACTCGTTTCCCAAGGACTCTCGAATCGTGAGATCAGCGAGCGACTTTTTGTCGCCCTGGACACGGTCAAAGGGCACAATCGCCGCATCTATGGCAAGCTTGGCGTAAGGAACCGCACACAGGCGGTCAACAAGGCGCGATCCCTCAAAATTCTCTCCCCTCAATAACTTAAAACAACACTTTCAAACAACACTTTGGTGTCTATACACCAACACCGTGTTGCATCTATACTATGTGTACATTGCAAGTGACACAGAATGTTATGACCGACCACAACAGGTACAAGATGATGTCAAACAAACTCGACTCAAAGACGGATCCAAACGAACCCATAGTCTATCAAATCAGACTCGAGGGCCATCTGGGTCGTCAATGGACAGACTGGTTTGGGGGCCTGACCATCACGCTGGAAGACAACGGCGATACACTTTTAACCGGATCGGTGGTCGATCAGGGCTGCGTTGTATGGATTGCTAAGAAAAGTACGTGATTTAGGGATGTCCCTGATCTCGGTCATGCGCGTTAAACCCGGTCAGGTAGATGCGTCAGATGTCAAACAGTAAATTGAGGCAAATTAGGAGAAATTGAAATGAAAGACCGTGTTCGCTCAAGTGGATCAGTAAAAGATAAAGAAACAACCACACTCACAAGACGATTGCTCCGCACTTTTTCGAGAATTATCCTCGCGATGTTCGTCATCATCCTAGTTGCGGTCGTCGGTCTGTTCGTCTACGAACCTTTACCGGCGGAGGGCTTTGCCTTTAGTTCGGTCGGGAAGACGATACAGCTTTCAGATGGCCGCACCTTGGCTTATTTGGACGGTGGGGACCCTGAAAGCCGTCCGGTGTTCTACTTTCACGGGGGACCAGGCTCGCGTCTCGAGGGGCTTGTCTTTGATGAACTCAACCAGCAATTGGGAATCCGTATGATCGCCCTTGATCGCCCTGGCTACGGGTTATCCGACTTTCAAGAGGATCGTACGTATCTCGACTGGCCGGACGACGTTAGCGAGCTGGCAGACCAACTGGGCATTGATCGCTTTGCGGTGCTGGGCTGGAGCTCTGGTGGACCACACGCAGCCGCGGTTGCACACGGAATCCCTCAGCGCGTCACCGTAGCCGGAATTGTGGCTGGAGAGGGGCCCTATGCAAGCGACGATTATCCCCAAAGCGTGCTGACCAGTGCTACCTTTAACGGTTCCGGGCTCAACAAGATGTTCATCTGGAGCGCAAATAATGGTCCGTGGCTAATGCGGACTCTTTTCAGGATGATGCGTATCATGATCTTTAGCGACCCTGTTGGTTTGATTGAGAATTCCGGCGATGCAGATATGTCGGCAAAGGATCATCAATTTTTCACCCAAGATTTTCACCGCGAATACAGTGCCGAAATGGTTGAGGCGTTTCGTAAGGGTGCCCAAGGAGTAACGCGCGATCACACTATTGAGCGTCTGGAGTGGCCCTTTGAGCTCGAGGAAATCCATACCCCAACAGTGTTGGTGTTCCATGGCGAGGAGGACGCGACGATACACCCAATGGTCGGTGAATATGTGTGCGGGCGTATCCCGTCCTGCGATGAGCCGACGATTTACCCAGGTGAGGGTCACACAGTCGTGTATTATCGCTACACAGAGATTATCCAAGCCATGCTGGAGGCCTGGGAATGATGTGGCCTACCATCGCAGCTGATACCTAGCGTTGTGCCGTATCACTTGCCGAACCAAGCCTTCATTCGATGTACAGTGAAAGAATATTGACATGAACCGTTCATCAGCCACGCAGATGTCATCGAATAAAGGCAATACCGCAAAAGTCGCTAGGAGAGCCAATCCGTCCCTGGGGACGCCAAACCGTATACCTGCCAGCAACTTGGAAAAGTTGGTCCAGATGTCAGAAAAACGATCAAAAATGGTAAAACGTCAACTTTTTCAAGA
>JAAEPW010000864.1 GCA_024232355.1 Chloroflexota bacterium
CACAACAAGGACTGCGGTTGGTTGGCCTGGATGTAGCGGTCTTGGGCATAAGTGCTGTCGGTGCGGGCCTCGTGCAACACCACAGGCGTCTGGGTACGCGCCACGTAATTCACCACCGACAGCGGCAGGTCGTCGCTTTCTTCCACCGGCAGCGCCTGCATCGTTTCGATCTGTTCCTGGATGGTCGTGCCTTTGGCTTGCACCCACAATTTGCCGTCCTCATTGATGACCAGCACCCCTTTGGTCGCGCCCGCGTTTTCGATGACGATGCGCATGATCTGGCCCAGCAATTGATCCAGGCGGACTTTTTGGGAAAGGGCCTGGGAGGCTTTGACGATGGTCGTGACGTCTAGAGAAGTTGAAGCGCCTGTTGAAGAAGACGTGGTGGTAGTGGTTGTGGTAGTGGTCGTACCTCTGCTCGTCGCCTGGGAAACCGTGGCTGAGGCCAAGAGGTGACCGTACTGGGCTTCCAAGTCCTGCACTTTGGGGACAGCACCCCACAGTTGGTAGGCGTAATGGGCATCCCGCAGATAGACGGAGGCCAGCTGCTTTTCATTGCCCTGGGCCAGCCAGAACTTGGCCGCCAATTCGTTGGCCAGGGCTTCATACTGGGTAAAGCCGTGCTGCCGGGCCAACTCAATTGCTTGCTCGTAGAGCGGGATGGTCTCTTCGAGTCTTTTTCCTTGTACGCGGGATTTTTCGGCTTTGACCAGCAGGGACATATGTTCAAAGTTTTCCGGCGCATCCTGAGCCCATTGTTTAAGCTTTTTGTGGCTGGATCGAGCTTGCCTGAGGTATTGTCGCCGGGTCCGCCCGTCAACCGCCGAGCAATGTGCCAGCAGCGTCAGGGCGTAATAGAATTCATAGTACACCGCGCCCATCGAACCCATAAGACTGTCAAGATAAGCCTGTCCTCCTTCTTGCACAACGGCAATAGCGTCCTCAAATGCACTGGAGAGATAGTGCAGCATCAATTTTGTCCCTATGTACGCATGTAGTCCTGGAAGGAAATCGTCTTCCCGCCACTTGGGGATCATGATGGTTTCATCGAAGAGTTCGCCCTTGATCAGGCTCATATTCTCGGCTTCCCCGCTGAGACAAAGTAGCAGCTGATAATACATTTCACATAATTCATCAGTACGATTCAATTGCCTCAATCGCTTGATCTCATCTTGGTATTTTGCACATACTGTTTTCGCCGTTGCGAGGGTCGCCCCAGTAGAAAAGAGAATAGGGATATAATGAAACAGCGCATAACCGGCATTGACAAAGTCGCCGGTTCCGACCCCGCTGTGATACGCCTCTAGCAAATAGTCCAAACTCTCTTTAAGCGGCCGTTGCCAATGGTTGATGACACTACCAAAGGCCAGATAGACGAGGGCCTTGAGGCTCCGCGCATCGAATTTCTCCAACACCTCCAGCGCCAAGCGCCCAAATTGATACCCGCCGGCACGATCCCCCAACGCGCCCACACACATATGTCCATAGGCAACGTAAGAGGGCGCTGCGTACATCGAATTTCCGTGCTGGACCGATAAACGCAACAGTCGCAAGGCCACAATTGGGAAATAGTCCGGATCCCCAATAAAGCTAGACGCAACACAAGCGTTCAGCAGCCGGACAATCGCCAGTTGACGCGGGTCGGTCAGCGCCGGCAGGTCAATGAGGTCTTGGACCGTCCGCTTTCGTAAGAGCGTCTTGGTCAACAGCACTTCTTTCAAGACCAATATCTGTGTTCCCTTGGCAGGTATAGCAAAGCCCAGCGCCTGCAACCCTTCCCGACCGAGGCGCAAAGCCTCTTGGTATTTGAGCGAGATCTCTAAGAAGGCCATTTTCGCTTCGTACACGCGGACCTTTTCCAGCGATGTCTGGGCGTGGGTCAGCACAGCTTTAAAGCGTTGCTCGGCATCCTCGTGCTGGCCCACCAGATACCCCGCTGCACAGCCCTCGGTATGGAGAGAAAGGGTGAGCTCATAGTGCGCCGTCCAGGCATCTGGGGGTAGCAGGTCCAAGCCCTGCTGCAAGAACTGGGCCGCCGCCTCGAACGCGGTCGAGTTTTTGGCTCGCACCCCGGCTGCGAGATTCAAA
>JAAEPW010000865.1 GCA_024232355.1 Chloroflexota bacterium
TCAGTTGGGTGGGATTTCTGGATAATAATCCAATTGTGACTCAAAAAGGGATTTGTAGCCGAGGTTTCCATACCTCGCAGAGCCTCACGCGCTATGGAAAGCGCGGCTACATTGTAATCCCATTCAACTGAACCAGTGCCACAAGCCGGATACGAGTCAAAACCTAGTGCGTAAAACGTGCGATTCACTACTCGTATGCCAACGCCTCGCGCACGCTGATTCGTACCGCGCGCAACGCAGGCCACAGGCTCGCCACCGTCGAAAGCATCACCACGATGCCCAACCACAGCATCACCCCACCCGTCGAGTAGCTAAAGTCGAGGGGCATTTGCATCAGCGTCTTGCCAACCATTTTGCTAAAGGCTTGCGCGCTAGGATAGCTGAGTGGCACGGCAAAGAGCCAGCTTGACACACCCAACAGCACTCCCTCACCCACAAAGATGCCGACGATAGCGGGGGACGTCGCGCCGGTGGCCCTCATCACGCCGATCTCCCGCCCCCGCTCAACGACGTTGATCGTCATCGTGCCCATCAGCCCCAGGCTGCCCACGACCGCCGCCAAAATTGCCATCGACAGCATGAGATAGGTGATAATGTCGAACTGGGCCTTGTTTCGCTCCCGTACTTTACCCGCACTCCAGAAATTCGTGGCTTCGATACGATGGGCGTCGTAGGTATTGTGCAAATCGTTGATCAGCGCCATGTGACTTGCGATGTCGTGCTCCTCAGACAACACCTGCACGCGCGTGCCTCGGCTGCCGTTGCCCATCACCTGCGCTAGTGCATCGACAGGAGCAAAGTTGTCGCGCTGGTCGTTGTTGATGTTGCGAATCAGGCCCACCACCGTCCAGGCGGACTCTTGCTCGCCGACGGTCAACGTGATCGCGTCGCCAACCCGGATTCCCTCGTCCACAGCGATCTTGTGGTTGATCAAGATCGCGCGACCGTCTTGAGTTTGGAGCGCGCGGCCACTGACGATGCGCGGGCTGAACATCGCCGAGTCTGGCGGCACCCCCCAGAGATAGGTCGGGAGTTCCTCTCCGTTTCCCTGCAACAGCGTTGCCCCGCTTCGCTCCCACACCTCAGCTGCGACCACGCCGGGCACGCCCTCGGTCACCTCGATCAGACGGTCCACGCGGTACGGGCGGCCAAAGCGGACCGACACGTCGTCTCCAAAGTCTTGCAGCAGCACATCGATGGTATGGTTCAGCGACTGGCCCACGCTCATCACCATGATGAAAATCACGCCGCCCATAGTGAGCGTCAGCAGCGTCAGCACGACGCGCGCCTTGCGGCGGAACGTGTTGCGCAGACTGAGCGTCATCGGGCGGGGCAGAAAGCGAATACGCCCCACCAAGCGGTCCAGCCAGCCGCGCCCGAATCCGGCCCCGATGCCATAGCTGCCGATGGCTCGATGGGGGCTGATGCGCGCCCCACCAAGCACCGGCACCAATGCTGCCAGCACCGGCACGGTCAGCCCAACCGCGATCTGAACGATGACGGCGGTCGGCGTCACCTGGAACGGACCGGCATCCACGTTGATCAAGTCGAGCAACCGATCTGCCAGCCAATGTGACCCTATCGCTCCCAGCGGGATGGCGAGCAAGGAGGCGAGCCCCCCATAGATCAACGTGGTGACCAGGTACATGCGCGTCACGCGCCCAGCCGTTGCGCCGATGACCTTCATCACACCGATCTGCCACACCTGCTGGGCAACGATGGCGTTGGTCGTGTTGACGATCAGGAACACGCTCAACCCTAGCGACAGCCCGCCCAGGATCTCGAGGATGACGAACATGGTGTCCGCCCGATCCTGCAGCCAGTGGGCATCAGGGGCCGTAATCCGTGGGCCGCCGACGTACGAGTATATGCGCAACATCCGCTCCTTGATCCGTTCAGCCGTTTCCCTGGCCCCTTCCTCGCTGAACGATTCCAACCGAATGTAGACATCGCCAAAGCCCTGACGTCCGGTCAGCCAAGAGACGGTCTCCGGCGTAGCGTAGAATATCGGATCGGCGCCAAAGCTCGGTGGGTAGGCTCTGGGCGAGCGCACAATGCCCTCGACAGGCAACTCGCGTTCGCCGTGCCCAAACTCGACGATGATGACGTCGCCGGTCGACACACCCAAAAAATTGGAGGATTGGCGCTCTACAGCAAGTTGGCGCCCGACAGGCCAATGACCGTCCAACAGATCGATCAAGTCCATACGCTGCGCCGCGTAATCATCACGGGCGCATAACCTACCATCGTGCCATTCCGTCTCTCCCGCCAGCTTCCAGCGGAAGGGGACGCGATAGATCTCTAATTCCGCATCGGCGACGCCAGGCTCCCGCATCACTGCCTGGATGGTTTCGTGATCGAACGATCTACCCCACAAGTTGATGTGCGCGGGTATCGTCGCCTGATGATTGGTCGTCATACGATCCCGCGTCACGCCAGACAATCCGAAAACAAATCCCAACGCAAAAACACCCACGGCAGTAGAGAGCACCGCCAGGAGGGTACGCAGTTTGTTATGCGCCAGGTCTCGCCACGCCTTACGCCACGTTACATTCATATTGTTGATTGGAGTTTGGACTAATTTTTACCCCTGTATATACCGGCTTGCAGATATAAAACCCCCACATATTGGGATAGTCAAAAGGCTACCCAGAGGCCAAATCTCACTTGCGAAGGCCAGACCGCCATATATGGGGGATCGGCGGTGCGAGACCCCTATATGTGGATTTGGCACAAAGGGATTGTCCAAAGTCCAATGTTGATTTACCTTGGATCATTTGCTGGGGAGCGGCGCAATTTTACCTTGCTTTACCTATCTGTCAAGTTGACGCGCCGTAGATATTTGGTCAATACTTGTTACCAGATACAGAGACATATCAAAGATACCACGGTATTTTCATTTTCAACTGCAAAACCTAATTTGATTGGTTCGCCATCAAGTTCCGATTTATTCGCGATCCTCAGTCAGTGCTTTGGATACAGCCTCCGCTAGCTGCTCCATACTCGGAGGCTTGAGCACCCAACCTGCAACGTTCGACGGTACGGCGTCTCTGATCTCTTTGGACAAGGGGTGTCCAGTCAACACCAATACCTTTGTCGTCACACAGTGTGCTTCCAACTCGCGCACCAATTCCATGCCACCCATAGACGGCATCACCCAGTCACTCAGTATCAGGGCTATTTCATCCGCGTGCTGTTCACAAACCGTCAGTGCTTCCTGTCCATTAGCGGCTGACAACACCCGATAGTCCAACGAATCCAGTACATCCACCAGGGCAGTTCGCATCGTTGTATCATCCTCCACCACCAAGATAGTTTCTCCTGTGCCTTGGGCCAACTCGGGCTGCGTCTCCAATAGAACTTGCGGCTGTTCCATTTCCAACACTGGCCAATATAGCCTGAACGTTGTTCCCTGCCCTACCTGCGTTTGTACATCAATGTGACCTCTATGCTGTTTCACGATGCCATACACTTGAGACAGTCCCAGTCCATGCCCCAACGGCGCTCGAGTGGTAAAGAATGGCTCGAAAATGCGGGGGAGCACGTCAGGCGCGATACCTATCCCGGTGTCTGTGACCGTCACCTGGACCCATTCCTCTCCGATCACCGTACCACAGTCCACGCACTGGATCTCTTGGCCCACCGTTCTGGTCAGATCGATGCAGAGTTCACCCCCGTTAGGCATAGCGTCCCGCGCGTTGAGCGCCAAGTTGACAATCGCTTGTTGGATGCGTGTGATGTCGGCATTGATGAGGTATTCGTTCGGCCCTCGGATGACACTTGAAACAAACTCAAAGGTCAAGTCGATCTCGATACTCTCGGGCAGTGTCTGCCGCAGTAACCCAACCACTTTTTTCAGAAACGAGCCCATAGCCAGAGGCTGGCGCTCTAACACAGATCGACGGCCAAAGTCCAGGATCTGTTGCACCAGATCGGTGGCACGGTCGGTCTGTTGGGCGATGATCTCCATCCTCTGGCGGATTTGGGGAGATAGGTCAACTATGCGCAGGGACATCTGCGTATACAGGACAATGGAGGCCAAAATGTTGTTGAAATCGTGGGCGATGCCAGCGGCCAGTTGACCTACCACGGCCAATCGTTCTTGGTGCAGCATCTGTTCTTGTGTCTCTTTCAGTTCCACCAACGTCTCTTCCAGACGACGGTGGCTCTCGCGCAGCGCGTGCGTTGCTTGCAACGCCTCAGCCAACGCCTTGCGTTGGCCCTCCTCTGCCTGCCTGAGCGTCGTGACATTGCGATGAATAAAGAGCGCAGAGGCTACAGCCCCATCCTCGGCAAACTCGGGTACGCCGCGGGCCAGATAGTGTTGAACATTTGTCGGGGTGGGCATTGAGAGATCAAAGATGACCTCCTGCCCAGTTTCAAAGACCTGGCGTACAAGGCTCTCCGACCAGTCTGCCGTTTCCGGTGCTATACCTAGCTCGCGATGAGTTTTTCCGAGCAATGATTCCAGAGGGATCCCCAGTTCTTTTTCCACCGCTGGATTAGCATAGACGTGGTGATAGGTCCGGTCGAACCGTGTAACCATGTCGGGGTTGTTTTCTACCAACGTCTTGAACTCTTGCTCACGGTGCCGCAGCGCCTCTTCTGCCCGCTTGCGTTCCTCAACCTGCTGTCGAGCCAGTGCCAGTGCATCGTTGAGGCCGCGTAGAACGAGATTCAGCACTGTTGTCGTCAGTAAAAGGCAAAGTATCAGGTCCACCCACCCCACCACGACCGGCACTGGAAAGATACGCGGCAGAGAACGATTGCTAACTTTGAGGATGACCATACCCAACCCAGCCAAGATGCAGGTTGCGGCATAGACCAAGGTTGCACGCGTGCCCAGCAGTAAACCAGCGATGACGGTGCCAGAGACGTAGAAAACGGCAGCAATACTGGTCATACCGCCAGCGAAAAGCAAAAAAATCGTGAACACAAGCCACAACCCATACACCAATATCATACTGGCGAGTCGCACACGACCACGCTGCATCTGCCCGTACGCCACTGCCAGTGCAAAAAAGTATCCTAGACCAAGCAGCAAATTACCCAGTTTTTCGACAAAGACAAAGGGCAGAATAATAACACCACTAAAAAGCAAAAACGACATCATGATCACCAAAAGTGTGTTGAGTACCCCAGCAATGCGCGTCTTGTCCTCATCGTCCTCGAAAACTGGTGGAGCAAACAGCTTTTGGATGCGTGTCAACATGATATATCCTCTTCAAATGGTGCTCTAATTGTGGGCCAAGGTGCAATAATTATACCTACCCCGGCAAAGTGGTCAAATTCGACATTCATCCACAAATTCAATATCATCAAGAAACGAAAAACAGACATGCCAGGTTTTATGGAAACCTGGCATGTCTTTGATAGCGCCCAAAACCCCTACGGCGTTCTTCATTTTGCGAAAAGTAGCGAGAACGGGTTTTGGGCCTTTTCAATAAGCTGTTTCTTGGCAACAATGAGACAAAATAGTTGTGAAATATCTCACAACCGAATGATTATGTCAAAATTGAGGGAAAGCAAAAGAGTTGCAAACAACAAAACTAGGCGTTATTCAGAAACACCATCGCACTTTTCAAGAGTCTCGAGAAAATTATTCCACTCCATCGTGGTCACGTTGACATTGATGCCGAGGTTATTCTCCCATTGCTTGGCAACTGCTTTGACGACATCCTCACTGCCATAGTTGCACCACAGATCGATGGTGATGTCATCTGCTTTACGTATATCATCCATATCCGCAATCGCCGTATCCAGGTATCCCTGTGCGACTGCCACGTCGAATTCGTAACCGACGTAACCACATCCTTGATAGCCAGGAATCTCTGGTGGAACCACACCGCAGGCTTCCAAACGCCAGGGCATCCCCAGCACGTCATCGATGATGATCCGCTTGTCAAAGGCGGAGGCCAGTGCCTTGCGCATATTCAAGTTGTCTGTGGGTGAATTGAGGGTGTTTAGGCCAATATAGTAGGTACCGGGCCACGGCAGCCGCACGAGGTGCTCTGGCATCTCTTCCAGAATACGCGGCAATTCCTCATTGGGATACGAGCTGACGTCCACTCTACCCCGCTCGTAAGCGGCCAACGCAGCGGTACTATCCACAATGATCGGAAATTCTATCCGCTCAATGGCCACATTGTCAGCATCCCAGTAGTTGGGGTTCTTTTCAACGATCAAGTGACGACCATGCGCCCACTCGACCAACACGTAGGCTCCATTCCCCACAAAATTCCCCGGTTTGGCCCACTGATCACCGTACCGCTCAATTATGTCCAGGCGAACAGGATAGGTGGTGGAGAAAGCGAGAATACTGTCAAAGTACGACGCCGCCTGTTCCAGCGTAATTTCTAGCGTGTAATCGTCAATGGCGCGCAAACCCAAAGTAGAAGAATCGTCGGTCTCGCCAGTGCTAAAGACTTGGGCACCCTGGATAACGTACATCAACCAGGCATAATGCGACGCCGTTTCGGGCATTATGAGGCGGGTGATCCCATCCACATAATGCTGTGCGGTCACCGGCTCACCGTCTGACCAAGCGGCATCCTTGCGCAGGTATATGGTGTAAACCAATCCGTCCTCCGACACCTCGTAGGATTCGGCACCGGCTGGCTCTATGACACCATCACCAGTATGACGATAAAGGCCCTCCATCAACTGGTTCAACACTTTGTAAGAAGTGATATCAGAAGCAGTGTTCACATCTAGTGTGAACGGCTCGCTCTCTAGGCGCACTCGCAGTGCAGACTGCCCCTCGGGCAACGTCCATTTTATGTAATGCGCCTGACCAAAGGGAGGAAATTCGTACCCGATCCCTGGCTGTACCAAGCTGTTCAGATCATAGTGAAAGATCGGGATTACGGCCGTGTACTCGGTCAGCAAAATATTTTCGGCCATTTGCCACAACTTGGCACGGACATCAGGATCAAGCTCGACTATCGCTCGGTCTAGCAAACCACGAAAGGCTTCGTCATCCCAAAAAGTGTGTTGGAACGGTGAGTCGGGGTGAAAGACCACATTGAGAATATTCTCGGCATCCGAATAATCCATCACCCAAGCCAGGCGATAGGCGTTAAAACTGCATGGCACATTGGTTTCTGACTTCACCTCCGCAGGCGCTTTGGTGACCACAATTGGCAATGCCGTGGGTTCAATGGTCTGGCTCTCTTCTGACTTGCAAGTCGAAAGCAAGAGACCTCCCAGCAAAACAACGGCAACCAGGACATACCGCTTTTCGAAAAGCAAACGTTTCAAATACATAACAAATACAAATTCACTCCTAACCTACGCATCCTTACACGTATGGGATTGTTTGAATCAAAAAGCAATGTGCCTCCACATCATGAAATTCTCGTGCATCACACAGATCCTGGTATCAATCTTATCGAGACGGACTGCCTGGCGCGTATCGGGAAATCAGTTGGCGAATTCTGGCTCGCCAAGACAGCCTACGAATCGCGCGAGCAGCCTGTTGAGCCGGGTACAAGCTTCCAGGGCTAGGGCTATAGACTGTCGACTGGTATTCATCCAGCAATTGTTGCGCGGGGTCTTCTGCCACAGGGAGCAAGTCGGTCAAGGCCGTCGCGCGCTCGACCGGCGTGTCGGCAGGAACAGGGGGCACTTTCAGGCGGGTCAAGGCATAGTTGAGTTCCAGATAGGCCCGTGTCAGAGGAGGAGAGGCAGCATGACGAGCCCGAAGGCGCAACGTCTTTGGAGGGCGCAGACCTACCCGGCGTATACTCTTTTCTATTGAGACAAGGATCGGCGGCGCGCCACGCTTGCGGCGCGTGCGCCGAAGAAGGGCAATTGTGATTATGGCAACCGCCAGAAACGCAGTTCCCCAGGAAATCCAGACATCTCTAGGGTCCCGGGCAATATCCACGGCCCCAGATTCACCAAACGCCTCATTATCTTCCAGCATTCTGGCCAGTCTCTCATCTGGGTCTTCCAGAGGTCCTCCCCCACCGAACGATGAAAAGTCATCCAACTCGGTGCCGGCCTGGTCCAGTCCCAGAGGACGACTGATTGGAGATTGAGAGGCAGTAGGCTCAAATTCAATCCAACCTAAATTTGGAAAGTAGACCTCGGGCCAAGCGTGGGCATCACGCCGACGTACCACATACATTCTGGCGTTGGATTGATAGTCGCCCTCTGCAAAGCCCACAGCCAGACGAGCCGGAATACCCAGAGAGCGCAGCATGATGACTTGGGAAGATGCATAATAATTGCAAAATCCCTGGCGCAGGTCAAAGAGAAACCAGTCCAAAAGTTCCTGCACCTTTTCCTCACCAGCAACCAAAGTCGGAGGCGCAGGAACCGTCTCGGTGTAAAGAATGGTATTACGCAGGTAGCTGGTGACGGCGGCAGCAACGTCGTAAGGATTATCCTGGTCAACGGCAATTTGGCGGGCCAGTTCTAGGGTTCGGGTCGTGATCGTAGAAGGAATTTGCAGATAACGGTCGGTGATCCACTCGGGATAGTCTGTGCCAGCAGCACGCAGTTGGGCAACGGTAACTGTGCTGAGAGAAGAACGGACCTGATACGTCATGCCGGCATCCAAGGGAGGAGTAACACGCCAGGCGCTCACGTCGGCGGTGCCATCCGGGTTATGGGCCAGGTCAACCCGAGCAGAGAGACTGAGCCACCTCGGTTGAGGAGCAGCATAGAGCGTAGCGATAGGAGATGCGGACGTAAAGGTAAAAGTAAAGGTCCGGCGCTCATCCAATTCAGGAAAGGTCAAGCCAGGGCTTGTGGGTCTGATAGTTTGCGTGTTGGAGAGTGCGACGCTGCTCCATTGACCATCGGTATAATTGTCATAGACGCGGGCACGCCAATAATAACGGACACCTCGCACCCTGCTCTTGGCCGGACCTTGGACAGTCAGCACAAGATTATCAGAAAGTTGACTTCCTCGGCCTAGAGAGAGACTGTCGCCATAATAGTCGGCGGCAGTAAACACAACAACAGTACGCCGTAAAGACGCAAAGACTTTGTTCAGCCATTCACCGACAGGAGTGAGCACAGGAGAAGTGGCCTCTCGCCAGGCTTCCTTGACGGTGGGCAAGGCATCGACCATCGTAGGCACGAACCAGGATATCGCGACAATCAAGATGGTGGTCACCAGCATGACCTGAACAAAATCCAAGGTGATGAGAGGCGGTGTACGGGTGCGGGTCTGTTTCCAGCGAATGCTGTTGCGCAGATAAGTCAAACGAGATACCAACAAAAGCGCAAAGCCAAGATAAACGGCCAACCCCCAAACGCGAGGAGCCACGTACGGGTCCGAATTGTGAATGATGAGCATTGTCACGCCGGTGGGCAGAATGGCGCGCCAAGGATGCGCGTGGCGAGTCGCGGTGTAGCCAGCGTGTACGCTCAATGCCCAGAACAAGCAAGACATCCAGAACAAAAAGAGCAACGAGTCTTCTACAGCTTCTCGCTGTACCAGTTGGTTGGTAGCGATGAACAGACGACCAATCAAGATAAGCAAACGGTCGGTCCACAACGTTTGTTTGGAAATGTATTCCAGCGCAAGACCAAATTGCCGGGGGATGATAAAAGAGCCGTAGATCAAGGCGAAAAAGGTAACCAGGCGCGGGGAGAAACGGCTCTGGCCCAGGGCCAAACCAGCCAACACTCCCAGAACAACCACGAGCTGGGTGATGCTCAGATTATCGACCCACTCGGTGGCGATCAATCGGGTGGCGGCAGTGAAAATAGCGGCCAACAACAAAAGCGCAGCAATTGGATCCCACCAACGCAAATTCGGTTCATAGGTATGGGGGATTTCGCCAAACTCGAGCTTTGATGAGCCTCCGGCGTGAGGTTCAGGCAAGCTCGGTTGATCTGTCAAGTTGTATGAGGAAGCTAATGGTGATGATCTCATAAGGCTAAGGGGCTCCGTGCATACCCATTCGTGCTCAAGGCGATTCCCAAATCTACCCCATTCTCTATCCGGTACACTGGCACACCGAGCAACCTGATGGTCGATGCCAGAATATCAGTCCCCGGTGGGCCGCCAAAAGAGACAGCATCAAGCAAAATAACTACCGGCCGCACCCCGCGTCGCACCAAGATATCCACTGCCAGGGCCACATCCTCTTGCACAGAAGAAGTGATCAAAACCAACGTGCTGCCACGCGGCAGGTGTCGGGCTTGGGCTGTTAGCAGGGCCGAGATGGGCAAATGTCCTTCTGCACGCAACAATGCCAGGGCTTCTAGTATCTTGGAGAGTTGCCGCCCGCCACGGTCGGGGGGGAGCACATTGGGACCTCTCCTAGACGATTGGGTGTGGCTCACCAATCCTACCGCGCGCCCGCGACGCAGAAAATATCGCCCTAGTGAGGCAGCAATGCTGACCGCATATTCCTCTGTAGAAGGAGGCAGTTCTATCTTGGCCCAAGATTGTATCAGTGCATCTACCTCTTGAGGAGGAGAATGGGGAAGCGCGGATTGCACTTTTCCGGCGGCGTCCAGGAAAATCCAGACGTCGGCCATCGGGTCCAACTCAAATTCCTTGACCATCAGGCGATTCCGCCGCACCGTGCTCAACCAGTGAATGCGGTTCACAGAATCACCAGGGACGTATTCACGCACCCCCGCTGCATTTGGAGTCACTTGATGCGTGCGACGGCGCAGGGCTTCCCCTCCCGGCACCAACCCCGGTGGGCTAAAGAAATTACTCACTTCTACCGTTATGGGATATACCAACAAAGAGGTATTTGATGCCAAGGAACGGCTGACCGGGAATAGACCAAAGATATCACCCGATGCCAGTAAAGTGGGGCCCAAGAAAAACACCCCCCGCTTTACCAGGCGCGTACGTGTCCGATAATACTGTCGTTGCTGCCCCTTGACTATGGTGAACACGCGGGATTTCTGTGTGCCCGGCAAAGAGGATTGATCGCGCACCTCTAGCCACAGGCGAGGCAGGCGACTATTGTTGAAAAGCTCGAATCGTTCTTCGACGAGTTGGCCTACCTGAGCGCGCCGGGTGGATATCTTGCGTTTGAGTTGTATCCCGCGCAGCGCCAATGCGGCCCAAGCCCAATTGACCACCAGTACAAATCCCCACAGATAACTCAAACGTGAGTAGACAGGTGAGTTGGTCACTGCAACGGCCAGTAAACTGAGTCCAAACAATATCAACACTGCACGTAGCGAGACAGTCATGATCTGCTTTTTATCCCAATATCTTAGGCTTGGCCTTCACCGGTCATGTCCCCACCGGGCACCGCCAACCTGTCCACAACGTCCTGTACAATGCGTTCGGCAGTCACGTCCCGCAAGCGAGCGGCAGGACCGGGAATCACACGATGGGCTAACGCTGGCAACGCCAGCGCCTTGATGTCGTCGGGGAGTACAAATTCGCGTCCCAGCATGGCCGCTCGCGTTTGTCCACCCCGGTACAAAGCCAGGCTGCCACGCGGGCTAGCACCCAGGTACACTTCGTCATGCGCCCTGGTTTTACGTGTCAGTTCCACGAGATAGCGCTTGACGGCCGGCGATACATACACCGACTTGACAGCTTCCTGCGCCTGGGATAATTCTTCCACCGAGACCACTTGATCCAGGTCCTCCAGCGGATGGCGGAATTGCTGTCGTTCTAGAACGGCGATCTCGCCTTCCAGGTTGGTATAGCCCAGCCGAATGCGCAGCAAGAAACGATCCAGTTGGGCTTCGGGAAGCGGAAAAGTACCCTCGTACTCGATCGGGTTTTGCGTAGCCAGTACCATAAACGGTCGTGGCAAGGCATGTGTCGTACCGTCCACAGTGATTTGACGCTCCTCCATTGCCTCTAGCAAGGCAGCCTGTGTCTTGGGCGTGGCGCGGTTGATTTCATCGGACAAGACGATCTGGGCCATCACCGGTCCAGCTCGAAACTCGAATTCGCGGCTGGACTGGTTGAAAATAGAGACGCCCGTTACATCGCTGGGCAACATATCGGGCGTGAACTGGATGCGGCTGAACGAACATCCCAACGAGCGCGCCAAGCTGCGCGCCAGTACCGTTTTGCCCACTCCGGGCACATCCTCTATTAACAAGTGCCCTTGGCATAGCAAACCCGCCACGGCCAACTCGACGACATCCCGCTTACCAACTATTACCTGCTCAATGTTTGTAATTACACGTTCGGCAAAGGCCTGGACTGTTGAACTAACTTGTGACATGGGAAACTCCATTAAATAATGATATGAAATCTCGGCTAACGTATACGTCAGAGACTAGTTGCGTGACAATTTCTACCATACTTACTCCTTACATAGATGAAAGGTTCATAGTGTTGTGGCGGGTCGGCGCTCATCAACTAGTACTGGAGCTCGCGGCCCAATATCATCAAGGACAAACTCAGCGCACGACCGGCCTGTTCGAGCTTGTCCTCCGATACAGATTCCAGCGTATCCGCAGGCCGTCGAGAGGTCAACTCTCCACCATCCCAACTCAGGCCAACCTGAGGCGCTTCCTGCCCGCCTGCCCGCCGGTCTTGGTCTTCAAAGATGATGCTAATGTCCACCGCTTCTCCACCACGGCGGGATTTAACTCTCATTTGCTGGGCCGATTGCTCTAACAAATCGGTCAGACGCATACTGCCGCCAGCCAGGATAACCAGCCCATCCCCCTCACCCGCTCCCAATCCCCGCAGATCAACTACGGCATCGATCTCAAAGTTGGAGGAAAAACCGCGTTTGGCAAGGAGAAACCTATCCACTTCTGGTGGATAGACCCACTCGCCCATCTCTAACCCTTCGGCGCTATAGGCGACGAAAAGAAAGGTTCGGTAGGGCTGGTAGCCCGTCTCTTGCAGCGTGCGGATAGCCTCCAACATCACGGCCACTCCGCTGGCATTGTTGTTGGCGGCGGGATACAGTGTTCCGTCCGGACTGGGGGGAGGGGTGTCGTACTGAGCCATCACCACGATCATCCGGTCATTTATGCCCCCATACCGGCTGTCCGAGAGGCCAGGCAAGTGGCCGATGACGTGACGAACCTCCACCCGATCATGGATCGTGCCTGTAATATCCACCGAGGCCATTATTTCTGTTGGCAGACCAATCATCTCGTTCACGTTCAACTCTTCGGCTATTGGACGCAGATCGGCTATGGTGTGCCCCGTCCCCTCCAACAGGCGATCCGCCGTAGTCTCGTTGATCCATAGTGTGGGTCTATCATATCCACGTTCAATACCAGTACCAAACATTTGCCAGTTGGGATCACGCGATGACAGTGTATAACGGCGCTCCACGCCTACAGGATCTCCATCTACAACGAGAATGCCATCATAAGGCACATCAGTAAGAAAGTCCACTTCTCTACCAGAGAGAACCATCAGGACTTGTTCGGAATAGTCCAGGCCATCTAGAGCCTTGTAACTACCTCCATAAAAGCCTGCACTCCTGATCATATTTCCCATAGCAACAAAGCGGACTTTGCCTTGAGCTTGACCCCAGTTGCGATCGTATCCCACGAACTCGGCGAAATCCTGGTGATAGACCGCAGATTGGCCGCCATCATCAATGGACAACTGGGGGACATCATTCAAGCCTTCAAAAGACCGTTTCCGGGTCTGAAAATAAGTCATATTCTCCCCGGCAGACTGAAGGCCGAGGGCGTGGAATTGTTGTGCAACGTACTCTGCCGCCGCATCCATCCCTGGCGTACCCAGCGCACGGCCATCCAAGGCTGGGTCAGTTAGAGCCTGAACGTGAGCCAGCGCTTGCCGACCGTCGAATTCATTGGCCTGCTGGCGGTAAAAGGCTATAGAGCCCGTGTTCGCCTGCACCCAATTGATGCCCACAACCATCAACAATCCCGCAGCCACGGTATACCGGTTGAGCAGCCGCGAGATTCCAACGCCGACGGTCTCTACCATACGGCGTATCCCCTCGCCAAAGAGATTGAACCCTAGGATAGCGGTGAAAAAGGCCAAGCCAGGGTACAAGGCCATCCAGGGATAAGCACGCGCATAGCGACGGACGTTGCTCAACAACGCGCCCCACTCGGGCACGTCGGAATAATGATAGGGCGCTGCATCCACGTGCAATTCGGCAAAGGCCCCGCCACCGATAAAGATGCCGACAAAACCCAGTTCCCCCAAGAGCATCAGGGTTGCCCCCATCTCGAGAGCCGCGAGAGAAATCAAGGCCGAGAGCAAATTGGGCAAGACGTGACGCCAGACAATACGCGGCGTGCGCAAGCCCAAAGCGACCGCGCTTTCGATAAAGAGCTTGGGCCGGATGGTCATCACCTCACCCCGCACAAACTGCATCACCTCGCCCCAACCTGCCAGGCAGAGCGCAATGACAAAAGGCCGAAATCCCTGGCGAATACCCAACGCCAGGATAAACGTCATCGCCAGGAGCAAGGTGGGGAACGCCGCAATCGTCTCGGACAAACCCAACAGCAAACGGTCCACCCAGCTTCCATTCAGCCAACCAGCGATGGACCCCAGAACAATACCCACCACCATACGAGCCGATACCACCAGCACAACCAAAAGCACAGTCTGTTGGGCCCCGGCCAGGATGAGGCTCAAAATATCACGACCAAGAGCATCGGTGCCCCAGAGAAAAGTCTCGTTGGGGGCAAAGGGCGGAACAATGATCTCACCGTCTACGTATGTCAAACCTTGAGTTGTGTAGGGGCTGGAAGGTGCAAGCCATGGCCCAAACAAAAAGAGGACGACCAGACCAAACACCAGGATCGCCCCGACCATAAAGGGGAAATTACTCAATGTCCCTCGCATCCACATGCGCCGTCTCTCCGCTTGATATTCCTCCGTAGAGACATCAAGTTCTATGCCACGCCTGTCCAGTATCGCACGGAAGGGATCAGGAGAAGCAGGAGATTTGCGCCGAGCCAGCCAACTCTTGAACAAGTTATCCTTCGACAAGTCCTGCACAGCATCAAGCATAGACCTGACCATTCTCTTCAAGCTCACCCGTTCTCTACGCCCAGCGTCAGCAAGCGCATCTCGCAACCGGGGGTCAATGAGGCGATAGCACACTTCTAGAATGAGGTTCACCAGGATGAACAATATCCCCAAACAGAGAATCAGAGCCACGGTCAAATTATCATCCTGCCGGGATATGGCCTTGAGCAAACTAAAGCCCACACCAGGCCAGCTAAAAAAGAATTCGACCACCGGCAAGCTGCTCAGCGAAAAGCGCAGAGAAAGACCCATTGTGGTCAATACAGGAATGGCCGCGTTGCGGATCACGTGGTACAACACCACCTGTCGCTCTTGCAGACCTTTGCTGCGGGCAGTGCGCACATAGTCTTGGCTCAGCACATCACTCACAGAGACAAAAGTCACACGGGTGATTTGGGCGATGGGTCGGGCAGCCAATACCAATGCTGGCATGATAATGTGTTTATCCCAACCGAATCCCCCCACAGGCAACACGGGACGACCCACAGCCTGTGTCAAACGAATGGCGGCCAACTGGAGGAGTAAGGCGGCAAAGAAACTAGGCACCGACACACCGATAATGGAGGCCAGGATAGTTATTAGTGACCAGCCAGACTGACGACGCCCCGCCGCCCAGACTCCCAGAGTTACCCCTACCAACGTCGCAATCAACAGAGAAACCGTCAACAGACCAAGGCTCTTGCCAAGAAAATCGGAAAGCACCTCGGCGATGGTAACCGGCACAGCGGTCAAACTGCCCGCCGCAGAGACCCCGAGTTCGCCTCGGGTCAACTGGCCCACATAACCCAGAGTCTTGAGCGCAGATTGGCCCAAGGCCGGGTAAAAAGCCATACCCTGGGCCATACCCAATCCCAGGTAACTGAGGAAAATGATGACTACCAGAACCAGTATCCCAAAGATCAGCCTCTGGGCGATAAAAGCGCCTATGCCAATCAGTGTCTCACGCCATCGTGACTGCGTGGCAATTGGCTCTTTTGAACGATCAGATGTTAATTTCGACAGCCCTGTGATTTGTTCCGCGATTTTTTCAGTCATAAGCAGTGGTTGAACATCTCCTAGATAGATGAATACCTTCCAACAAACGTACTCTATGGTTAATTCTCTCTCCTAGTATACCAGCAAAAACGGGCAAAGGTTCACCCAATATCTTGAACAGCAACTCTTTTGATGAACCATTGATAGTACTTTGTAGTATAATATATAGAAATTGAAATTTACCCAAGGAGATTATATCGCATGAAGAGAATTCGGCAAGTGTTTTGGATCGTGTCCCTCACTTTTATATTTGTGTTTGTGTTGAGTGGATGCAGTGTCAAGAGTGATCGCAGCGAAAAATCCACAGGCGACTGGAGCCGAGGCTTGTTGCTGGGAAGAACTGACATCAAACAACCTGTGTCCCTTCAAGTGGACTCAAATAAACACGCTCATCTGGTTTGGTGCGAGATTGTTGACGGAGGGGATAGTATACTAAACTATGCCCGCCTTAACGAGCAGGGGCAAGTCCTGGTCAACGCATCTATGGGGATCGATCTGCCCAATCCACGCAAAGCACAACTGTTGATAGACAGTGAGGACAACCTTCACATGGCCTGGCTATCGCGCAGCGGTGGTCAGCAAGGGCTATACCATACCCTGATTGATCAAGATGGTCAACCAACGCCAAGCCAGGATGCCCCCCTTCTGCTATCAAGGGAAGAAGAGGATATAGATAGCTTTCAGATGTATCTGTCAGTGGAAGGGAAAACATCGTTTGTCTGGAACAGTCAGTTGGAGGCAAATAACGAAAAGGGGATATTTCACCTCGTTCTGCATGACGCCTCTCCCACTTTGCTGATCCCTAATGGCATTGAGCCTTTCGTACTAGTCGATAACACAGGGACAATACACCTGACCTGGTTGTACCAAAAAGGACTTTTGGGCAGAGACGTCTATTACGCCACGCTGGAAGGATCACAAATCGCGCCGGAGGGAGGAAACAAGCTGACCGACTTTGAGCTTGGTGAGGGTGCAGTCTCTCATGGTCCCATCATTGGGGCGGATACAAACAACATCTATGTAATCTGGGCTGTACAGAATCTGGGCGGAGGTCTTACCCCAACGGCAGCCTTTGCCTATTATGTGAGCTTTGAACTGGGCAAACCCATGCTCACCAATTCACATTCTGTTCGCCTACCCACCAATACGGTACCACCGTATACAGAATATGCCAGCCCCTATAGCTACAACCAACTGGTTCTCCTCCCCTCTCAGGTCTTTGGTGGCAGCGATTTTACGAATGCACCATCCACAGTACAAAGCCAAGAGACCGAATTGCCGGTTACATTTAGCCTAATGGTAGCTTCTACTTCCAAAACTACTATGCAGTTGGTGACGCTAGTCATGTCCGAAGGCGAACCAATTGGTTACCAATTTGCCAGTAACACAAAAAACGCTTCTGTCCGTTCTACTATGGTCACCGACGCCGACTCTAACCTACATATGGCCTGGATCGATACCGCCGGATTCCGGCAGTATGACATTTATTATGCGTCTACCTCACCTGAGGTAAAAATGTGGCTGGACCGAACGAGCGGTGATGACTTGGTGCTTAACGCTGCAAACCTGATATGGGGGATCATATCGGGCATAGGCCTCATGCCTATCGTGGCCATATGGAACTTTCCGTCCCTAATATGGATCGTTTTGTTCCATATATTCAGTGGACGAGAATACCTGGACCAACTGGCCACCAAGATCGGGATGTTTGTCTCGATCATCATCTATGTGGCTTCAAAACTATTTCTCCTGCCGGGTCTATCTGAGGGCACACCGTTCCTCTATCAAGTACCAGGATCGCTAACCACCATCATTGCTTTAGCCATACCGGCGATCATCCTTCTTGTATCCATAGGAGCGATCTATATTTATACCCGGCGGTCTGAAAGGGCCACGATCTTTAAGGCATATCTCGTTTTCGCTCTCGTCGATGGAATATCGACCGTGATACTCTATGCTCCCGGGCTCTTTAACCCGCGTTAAGGGAATTCCAGAGAAATAAATCTCCCAAACAGATTTTGTGATGCAGTCAACGACACCTTGAAAAAGCAGATTATGATGGAATTCCTGGAGCTTTGCGGTTATTTTGAAACTCGTGTGCGATTTATGAGATTCTCTGCCGTGAATTTTGGGAGGACTTGAAAACTGGAAAAGCCCAACAAGTGTGTCTCAAATCTGAGCCACAGTTACGGTTTATTGGATCAGAGGGGAAAAAGCATGTTGCACAAAACAAAAAGGTTATTGCCGTTTTCAATAGCCCTCCTTTGGCTTCTGGCAGGCTGTACCTCCAACAGCCTGCCAGAACTGGCCAAGGGCAAACTGGATGAACACATTGCCAGGTTAGACAGTTCAACACCAAGCTATGAGGTCGTGTCTGTGCAAAAAGCAAGCGGAACACCAGATGAAGAGCTGGTGGTAAACCCGATACCAGAGACACACGATCCAGGGGTATGTCCTCCTAGTTATTCGGGATCGGAAACTTGGTGTGTGGTGATTGACCAAAGCATTACGGGCACTGACGGACGCACCTTTTCTCATTTCCTGATCATAAAGCAGGGGAGATTTTGGGACGTGGAGAATCTAACAGACTCGGAAAGAGATGCGTTTCTTTACGTCGGTTGTGACAACTGGGACATTGTCGAAAAAGATTGAACCCGAGATTGATCTAGAATCGAAACCCTAATATATTCCAGTAACTCGCAAACCAGATGAAACCCAGCGCAGCCAGCGTGACGAGCAAATAGTGCCCGCGCCTGGCTGTTGACTGGGTGTCGTCTTGCCATACCCGCAATATGGAAAAAGGAAGCACGAGGGTGATAACGACTGCGAACGATGCCAGCCAGGGTAGCACGTGCAACAAAGGAGAAGCATTGTAACTGCTGATCCCTTGTACATTGTCTGGAACAACCACGGTCAGCACAACCCCCCAGAGTCCCACCAATACCATCAGATTCAGACAACTGACCAAGCCCGCCAGAAATGTTGCCGACGTTAACCGCCCAGGGGTGATCTTTTTCCCACCTCGCCAGCGACGCAACAGATAGCTCAACGGCCAACCAACACCCACAAAGAGAAAAATTAGGACAAAGAAAAGTATCAAGAGCAATTGAGTTACTGCCCACCCATACCAGGGACGCGAGCCGTAGCGTCCTGTTGCGTCAAATTCTCCAGTTGCGTCAAGAGCGGGAACAACTTGAACGATCTGATCTTTGCCAAACGTTGCCTGATCGTCCGTACGCTCCAGAATCCACGAACTCGTTGTTTCTGTCAAACCTGGCGCAAACGCAGAGCCTGTTGCTGCGTCAACCAACAGATTGTGATCGGCCTCTGGAAAAACGACAACCGTATAGTCTCGGTTGCCTGCCTCATCAAGCGCCTCGGCGATCGCGACCGCACTGTCACCAGGGGGGACCACCTCATCCTCCAAGCCGTAAAGCGCGCACGTGGGCTGTTCGATCCGAGTCCAGAACGAGGTCGGGGCCAAATCAGCCTCAGTCGCACTATGCCTGTCCAGCAGACGCTCCCAATCCTGGGAAAGCTTGGCATACTTGAGGCCCATCTCGATCACCCGCTCCGGGTAACCTGCATCCAGATACTGTTTGTCTCTACGCCACAACTCGAGCTGATTCCACGACACGCCTGGGGCAGACCCAACGATGACGAAAGAGACATCCTGCAAACGGGCTGCCACCATGGGGGCCACCCGCCCTCCCTGACTGAATCCCCATACCCCTACTTGTGCCGGATTGACCTCCAAATGGCTGGTCAAGAAACGAACTCCGGCCAGCGCGTCCGCAGCCAAATCATCCAGTGTCGCCGCTTGCCGATTCCCCGTCGAGTTTCCACTGCCCCGCTTGTCATAGATGAGGGCAGCAATGCCCTGACGCGCAAAATGATCGGCAAAAATGCGGTAGAGTTGGCGCTCGGCTGCCCCAGCTCCGTGAATCAAGATCACTGCTGGGTGCGGTCTCTCCGTCGGCGGCATCAACAACGTACCTGCCAAAACAACGTCTCCACTCGAGAAACGTACATCCTCCTCCCGGTAATATTTTACCCTGGGTAGAAATTGTTCTTCTGCTAAAGGGGCCAGTACCTGATGAATCGTCAAGCCAGTGACGTGAGCCTGCGCATTGCGCACAAAGGTAATTTCCTCGCCCGCAGCCGACAAAAACCCGTTCTCTGCCAGAGGGAACAGAATCACTTGTCGTCCCGAGTCCATGTAAAAGAGATGTTCCACCCCATCTGATCGTGCCACCAACATCAACCGCCCCAAATCTGATTGATAATTACCGATGTAAGCGGTGTACGCATCGGTCGTCATCGTCGTCAGCCGTGCCAGGTAGAAATCTCCGTGTTCCTGGGCCTGCACCACGTGGCCGGAAACAGTATCCTCGGCCAGTTCTCCGTCAAAGGCGAGTGCCGCCGTTTCAAAGTGAACGCTTGACGCTTCCAGCCGGACAGCGATCAAAGCCGAAAAATGGCCATCCTGAACGAGATAACCGCCGTCTCCTTGGTCGTCAAAGCCAACGATAACCAGGGTCCATTCCCCCTCTATGTTGAATCCACCTACCCATTGACCGGAAATGGCCGATTCTTGTGCGCAGACCACTTGCCCTAGGCCGGCTAGCAGAAACAGAATTATGCCCACGCGAATGGCGGGCTTGATCACATCACGGATGTTGTAGAACAACTCACTAACTCCATCGATCTAGTACTCGCGCTCACGGCCCAAAATCATGAGCGACAAGGCCAGAGTGCGACCAGTCTCCTCTAGACTATCGACCGATATGTTTGCCAGCGTGTCGGTCGACAAACGAGAGTGCTCGTCCCATCCTTCCCAAAACAAGCGCACGGTTGGTGCTTTCTGTCCCTCTTGAACCCCGGAGAGCATGCTTTCTCCCTCATAGATGACGCTGATGTCTATTGTCTCGTCGGCCCGCACAGTGGTTACTCCCGTACGTTTGGCAGTTTTCTCGAACAATTCCGCCAAACGCAAGCTGCCGCCAGCCGAAATCCCCAATCGGTCTCCCGTCCCCCCGCCGACGCCGCGCAGCTTTACAATGGCCTCCAACTTGAAATTGGTAAAACCAGGCTGAGCCTGCAAGAAACGGGTCACGTCTGGGTCCGAAACGCTTTCCCCCCCCTCCAATCCTTCTCCACTATACGCCACAAAGAGAAATGATCGGTACGGTTCATAATCCGTTTCCTGCATCACACGAATGGCTTCCAGCATCACGGCAACACCGCTGGCATTGTTATTTGCGGCCGGGTAGATAATGCCCTCCGTGTCTGGGGGAGGAGTGTCATATTGTGCCATAACAACGATCAACTCTGTATCTAGACAATCAGCGCAGCGGTCATATCCATATATTCCAGGTAAATAGCCAATCACATTCTGTACCGGCCATCTTTCTTCCAGAGTTCCTTCCACTTTTACACGTACTCGAGTCTGCAAGCCCATTTCAAACACTTGTTCCATATCCAATTCGGCGGATTTCTCCCGCAATTCGGCTATCGTATACTCCGAACCAGCCAACAAACGGTCGGCCGTCTCCTCCGAGATCCACAGCCATGGAGGCAAAGTTTCCCCTCCATACAACCCGCGGCTGCCAATCGTAAACCGTCGCATCAGTTGGTCGGGGTCGTCCGTCACCACGAGCATACCATCCTTGGGAACACGGCGAGACAAGTATTCAGCTTCGCGGTCAGAGAGCAGCAGTAAAACCTCCCCTGAAAAATCAGCCCGATCCAACTCTGGGTAGGTGGTACGCCAGCCACTCGATATGTTTGTGCCCCCCTGTTGGCCCATAGCGATAAATCGCACCGGGCTACTCGCCTCGCCGTTGACTGCATAGAGACCTGCATAAGCCGCATAATCCTTGCCGTAAATGGGGGATGGGCCGCCATCCTCAATGGCGAACAATGGAATAGTTTCCAGGTTCATAAAACCACGGGAGCATTCTTGAAAATAGGTGTTCTCTCGACCGCCAATTTGCACGCCCATCGCCTCGAATTCGTTGGCGATATATTCGGCGGCTAAATCTATGCCCGGCGTACCCAATGCACGTCCGTAGAAACTTGGATCGGTCAGAGCCGTGACGTGGCCTAATGCTTGATCACCGTCAAATTCTTGTGCTTGTTGTCTGTAATAAGCCAAAGCGCCACTGTTGCCACTCAACCAGTTCAGGCCTACCAAGGCCACCATCGTCAAAGTGACCGTATACCGGTTGACGATTCGGTTGATGATCAAGTTCCCTTGGTCTACCAGGCGACGAAAGCCTTCACCAAAAAGGTTAAAACTCAAGATGGCAGTAAAAAAGGCCGCCATAGGATAAAGGGCCGTCCAGGGATAACTGCGCGCCTGATAACGCAGATTGCTCAAAAGTGCGCCCCACTCTGGCACATCCGAGTAGTGCACTTTGCCGCCAGGGGTCAGCATGACGGCACCGCCGCCAATGAAAATACTGATAAAACCCAGCTCGCCCAACAGCATGAGCACCGCCCCCATTTCCAAGGCAACGATGGATATGAGAGCTGAAAGCAGATTGGGCAAGACGTGACGGGAGATAATGCGGGGCGTGCGTGCCCCCACGGAAACTGCGCTTTCGATGTAGGGTTGGGGCCGGATGGCGATCACCTCACTGCGCACAAATTGCATGATCTCACCCCAACCGACAAAGCACAAGGCGATGACAAAAGGCGGCATCCCTTGCCGAATGCCCAGTGCCAGGATGAGGATCATTGCCAGGAGAAGCGTCGGAAAGGCCGAGACAACCTCAGCCGTGCCCAGAATAAGACGATCCAGGCGACTACCGGTCGTCCAGCCCGCGATAGCACCCAGCACAACTCCGACCACCGTGCGTGCAGAGACCGCCATCACAGCCAATATGAGGGTCTGTTGGGCTCCGGCCAGAATCAAGCTCATCATACCTCGCCCCAAAACATCAGTCCCCCATGGAAACATCTGACTCGGCACAAATGGAGGGGTATTGAACTTGCCATCAATTTGCATCAGCCCTTGCATACGGTAGGGATTGGTGGGGGTTAACCTGGGTCCGAAAAAGACAACGACGACGAGACCTAGTACCAGCAAACCACCTACAGTCAAGGGGAAATTTCCCAAAACAGCCCGCAAAGTTGACTTTTTACCATTTGCCAAAGTACTCGTCGTCTCATCTTCCGCTTGCACGCCGTGGAAAGACCCGGGTACCCCTTCTGCATTCGCGTGGGAACGAGCGCGGCGCTGCTTGAACCAACCAGTAATCGCATTATCCGTCAACAGATCAACAAAGTCATCCAGTTTCGCCTTGATCGCCTCTAGTGGCCTTTGCCGCTTGTCTGAAGCAATGTGTGCGGGTGTCTCCCATAGCCTTGGGTCAATAAAACGATAGCTTAACTCTAGAATCAGATTCACCAAAATGAACAATATCCCCAGGCAAAGCGATAAAGCAACTGTCAGGTTGTCGTCCTGTTGCGCGATTCCCTTTAGCAACATGAGGCCCACACCGGGCCAGCCGAAATAAAACTCGACCACCGGCAAGCTGCTCAGAGAAAAGCGCAGCGAAACGCCAATGGTAGTCAAGATGGGGATAGCTGCGTTGCGTATGACGTGAATAGCCATAACTTGTAACGGGTACAGTCCTTTACCGCGTGCGGTGCGCACGTAATCTTGCTGCAGCACTTGTCGTACAGAGACAAAGGCGATGCGTGTGATCTGGGCGATGGGACGAGCCGCCAGAACCAACATGGGTAGAATCAGGTGCTTGTCCCAACCAAAGCCACCAACGGGCAGCAATGACTGTCCCACCCGTCGCGTGTAGGTAGTGAGCGCCAATTGCAGCAAAAAAGCGGCAAAAAAACTAGGAATAGAAACACCAACCAGTGTGGAAAGGAGAATGCCTAACGAGCGCTGAGAGCGGCCACTGGCGGCCAGTATGCCCAAAAAGCTGCCCAGCGAGGCAGCAAAAAGCAGTGAAATTCCCAGCAAGCCCAAGCTGCGAGGCAGTGTCTCGGCAATGACCTGGGTCACGGGGATAGAGAGCCAGGTTTTGCTCCCGGCTGAGGTCAGGCCCAGATCGCCGTGTAAGAGACGACCCACGTAAGCCGCAGTTCTAGGAAAGGCACGGCCCACCGCAGGACCAAACTCGGTACCACGAGCCATATCTAACCCCAGATAGCTGAGAAATATGATGGACAACAGCACCAAGATGCCAAACGTCAACCGTTCGGCGACAAAGGCAAGAATACCACTGACTGCTTTCCACAGCGACGCCGGTGATATGGCTGTCTCAAAATGTGGTGATTCATCAGGATCAGCAGTGGTATGAATTGTTTGAGAAAGTGTTGAATCTGTCATATCTAACGCACACCTCACCTATCTTGAAACAGGGCTATTCAATTCCAATCGCCTTGGCTACCATCGCACGGCGCTGTATCATGTAGCATCAAAGACAAGTTCCCCGTTGAGTGTTGTCGGGTAAAACTGGTAATTTTTCACCGCACAGGCACAAAGATCGTCAAGTTTCATCGTTTTCTTTGCGGTGAGATTTAAGTAATTCTTGTCACCAACACTTGAGAGGGGAACTATCCAAAAGTAATTTTTGTTTTCATGTGCGTTTCACAAGTAGACACTGGTTCAGTTGAGTGGGATTGTGACGTAGCCGCGCTTTCCTCGTAGTGTTCCAGTCCATCAGTGCAAAAAGTTATTGCGTGGAATGGAATCCGTGGCTACAACCCTATTCAAGTCCCAATCAGATTGTCATTAAAGGCAATACCGCAAAAGTCGCTAGGAGAGCCAATCCGTCCCTGGGGACGCCAAACCGTATACCTGCCAGCAACTTGGAAAAGTTGGTCCAGATGTCAGAAAAACGATCAAAAATGGTAAAACGTCAACTTTTTCAAGA
>JAAEPW010000866.1 GCA_024232355.1 Chloroflexota bacterium
GGAAACAGAGGTCATGCCGCCGCCAGTTGTTCCCGAGCAACGACCGCAGGAGGAAGTTCGTCCAAGGCCACGAAGGGTTCCCAATCCACCTCCAGAAATCAGACCAGTGCCCAGACGATCAACAAGGCAGAATCTGGGAGAACCTCCAGTCAGGCTGGGATTCGAGGACCAATGCCAGCAGCAATGAGGCAGAATCGATGTTGATTTTGCCTGAATGGGGGATATTGTGGTGTATGTTACCTGTACTTAGATATGTACTAAAACATTGCACTAGTAGCCTTGTTGAGAAGCCCGCTGATTTATTAAGGGCGCTACCGTATTGCCTGTGTCTTATAACCAAATTTGTTGGTGACCTAGAATAGGCTATTTCGCACTGGGGAGTCATCGGGTGGCGTGATCTGAAAAAGGAATCATTGTATCATTTACGCCCCCCAGTGGAACGTGACTGAATAAATCGGGCGAGCGCGTTTGTGTTGGCTGGAAGACAGATATTTTATTGTGGTCGGTCCACAGCCCTGCTTTGACGTTTCAAGCAGGCCACAACACCACAAGTTCTGGCGACGCGACACTTCGAAAATCACGCGGTCGATCAACACAACGCGAAGGACCAATCTGGGATTATGCAGATGATCAACTGGAGGATCCGATCTGGGATCATGCTACCAGACGTCCGAAACTCGCTTGTTCCCATTCGCATCCGGCGGCCAA
>JAAEPW010000867.1 GCA_024232355.1 Chloroflexota bacterium
AGCTAGAAGGCAGGGCGACTTGCCAAGTTATCATTTTGGCCGGTTTTATGGGTGAAAACGTGCTCATACTTGAAAAGTTGGCAGCGAAGGACATTCTGGTCGCTCCACGATGATTTTTTTGCATCGACGAGACGATGTTTGACAGATTTCAAGCCCAAACCGGTACGACTTTATGAGACTTTGCCCGGTACGACTTTATGAGACTCGACAGAGGCCAGTTGGTTGGCCGGTATCAGGGTCAATACCTATCTACTGGCGGCCTATGCGTTTACTTCTTTCGCCGCTGCTCTCAGTGGTGTATTGTTGGCTTTGCGGATCAACACTGGTTCTCCCATCATTGGGCGAGACACGGACATGATCGCCATCGCAGCGGTAATGCTGGAGGGGACAAGTATGGCAGGCGGTTCGGACACTGTCGTGGGGACTTTGCAGAGGATTCTGGTCCTAGGGATCCCAAAGAACGGTATGAATTTGTTTGGTGTCGCCGAATACTATCAGACCATGATCACGGGGGTTTTGTTGGTGCTCGTCATGCTGTTCGACCGGTATTACGTATCGCGCAAGGCCAAGGCATACCGTTAGTGTATGCGTCTCGATTCCCGCATTCTCTTTGAGATTGCCTCCAATTGCCTTGTCTCCGAGGCTGTCAGGCTCTCCATGCCGGAACGCGAGATTTTATCCAGCAGACGGTTTAGGGTTTCGTTGTCTGATTTCTCCTGTGTGGCTCTTTTACGCGCCTGAAAATCTAGCCATCTGCTTTGCCAGTATGCGCGTCTAAAGAAAATAGAGATTGGCACGTGGCGCGGGTCCTTGTAGAGATAAAAGAACAAGGACACCGAAATTCCCATAATGACCACGTAGAGCACGGGGCTGCGCAACACGATGGAAGGGCGCAGGACAGTCGTAATCAAAAGCCCAATGATGGCTCCGCCCAGATGAGCATCGTGACCGATACGCCCCCACTGATTTCTCATCCCAAAAAATGACACCAGGATGAATAGAATCGCGTACAGCCAGGATGGAATCGGAATCGGCAACGGGAAAATAATCATACTACCGCCGGGAAACAGAAAAATGGAAGCGAAAATGATCCCACACACCCCCCCTGATGCCCCTATTGCCCGGTAGTCGTGATGCCGGTGCAAATAGAGCGACAAGAGGTTGCCGCCGACGATGCTGCCCAAATAGATGAGAAGAAACTCGCCTAGCCCAAATACCATCTCTATGTCTACGCCAAAGGAATACAGGCTGAACATGTTGAAAATCAGGTGTATCCAATTGATATGAAGGAATCCACTAGAGATCAGGCGGTAGTGTTGTTTATTCCCCAAGATGTGCATAGGGCTGAACGTGTATTGGTCTACGAACCGGAGACTTTGAAACCCCCGATACGACCAATATACGGTAAAAGAAATGATTCCTAACGTGCCAATTGCAAAAGGCATACTCATCATGTCTCACTAGATGACCGCCGGACGCTGAACCGCCCGGCGGACAGCGCAACCCTCCTGCGGAGGCTGCTCAGCAGTTTAGTATCGTGCGGTGCGCTTATCGCCCTCGGAGTGCGTTGATGATTTCTTGATGATCAGGAAACCTGCCCGACTTGAACTTGGAAAAGATCCGTTCACCGTCCACAATGACGTCAAACGACCCAATGTTGCCGGGCTTTACATCCGGCTCGACGCCGAATTGTGCCTGAATCGCGGCCGCCAGACTGGTGGCCTGTGGTAAATAGTTTCACTGAGCGCAATAGCTGATTTTGATGTCCATAACCTTTCCTCCGAAACTGATTTCTATTATTATACCTAATCACAGTCCGTGCACAACCCCAAACACTCCCGAGACCTGCCAGGTTTTATGAGATACTTGCAAGCGAAAATATACTCCCAATCAGACCGAATCTGATCCACAAAAGCTCTGATGTAAACCTTGATTTGATGATATTGCCCGTTTCTCATCGTTTTTCGAACAACTTTTGGAGCCATCCGAAAAAGACTTGAAAACCCGCCCACTCGTTCTCTGGGACTGACACTTGCAAAGCCCAACTCAACAAAGCCAATATGCCATAGATCAAGATAACGGCCAAAAAGGGGTAAGCAATCCTCCAGAGCGATAGATAAACGAGTTCCAGGCTGAATGCAGGCTGCTTGATAAATTCGTAGGAGAATTGCAGCCCCGGCAACATGCCCAGAATTGCACTGATCAAGCCAAAGCGGTAAGATGTGGATGCATTGAACAGAGACGGTATCCACGTCACTCGGTCCATTACCCGCGCCAGGCTCACTCCGATTCCGTAAAAGATGAGCGCGCTCAATACCGGAGCCATCACGACAGGCAGTCCCAGGCGCAGCGCCTCCACAAGGCGTCCCCCACGCAAGGCTCTCCGCACCCATTTCGTCCATCGAGAGACGTTGAATAAAATCGCTCGGGCCGCGCCGGTTGGCGCAACCTCTGTCTCGCCCTCATCCTGTTCTTCTGGCAAGACGTCCGACAAGAACGAGACATCGTCCGGTTCAATTGGAGCACCAGTCTGAAGATCATGGGCCGGCTGGTCGGTAGAGAGGAACAGCGACGTTGGAACGGAGGAATCTAGCATGCTCTTGTGTGTGCGTGTCTGAGCCGCCAACGCGCGCTCCAGAGAGGAACGGGCCTTTGCTGGGTTCAACTCGTGGGCTTGCTCCAATTCATCTACTGCGTCGTCAATCTGACCCAGTTCCAAAAGCGCCTCTCCCAGACGCATCCGGGCGTGAAAGTGGTGTGGGTCTGCTTCCAGAGCATCTCGAAAGCAACGAATAGCGCTCTCCCACTGCCACTCGGCGACAAAGCCTTGTCCCTCTGCAAACAACTGCTCGGCCAAAGGCGCTGTCCACCCCACCTCATCTCCCACTAAGAGCAGGGGTTTGTTCTGTCGCACCCACAGGCGGAACAGTTCAACCGCAAAACCGTGCTCTCGCCCCTCAATTTCTTCTAGTATCCAGCGCCTCACCAAGCTGTCGGGAGCTGATTCTGTTTCTGGCGTGCACAGCCAGGCGGCCTGGTCGGCAATGGCCTGGAGGACATTGTTCTCATGAACAGTTTCTCCTGCGTCGGCCAGTTCGGCCAGAGCTGCGGTATAGATTTTCTCCGCTGGGCTCAACCCGTCCCACAGCCAGGCAAACGTTTGACCACCAACGTCCAGTACATCGGCGACAGCGTCTTCCACTACTAACGCGTCGATTAGGGGCGGCTCAGTCGGGTTGTCCGCATAGGCTCGCTCCCACATCCTCTGGCAGAGAAGCTGGGTTAGATGAGGATGGCCGTTGGTAAAGCTCAGGGCGTGGGATACGGCCAGGGCGCTGAACTGGAGTGTGCCATTTGTCTCGGCCTGGCGGACTAGTTCATCAGCGCTGGCCCAATCTAGGCCGATCACCTCTCGCACCGAGAACGAGTCCGAGGTCGTAGTCAAGTCCGGCTCAAAATCCTCTGCCATCCGTCCGGCGGCAAAGACAAAGGCCGTGCGCGAGTCGCCCGCCCCCACGTCCTGCAAAAAGGGTAACAGGGTCTTGATCGCCGCCGTCTCTGGTAGTTTTGCTTTGGCTGCCTCATCCAGTACGTCAAACTCGTCTAGGAGAAATACCGGGCAGCGGCTTTTCCTGAGGGCGACGGTGCAAAACCGGGGTAAAAATGTACGGCTGAAAAATTGTCCCTGGTCATCAAAAAGATTGGAACCAGGCGATTGCAAACCGGCCCGCTGAGCAAACGCACCGGCCAACCCGGCCAACACTTGCCCCAGCGGTCGAGCAGCTTGGCCCTGTAGATCAAAGTAGACGGGCAGAAAGAGATCGTCCGGCAAGGTGCGCTCTAGTTGCCGCAAAAGGAACGTTTTGCCGATGGCCCGCTGGCCGAGGAGGACGATGGTATTGGTAGCCGGATTGCGCAGTTCCTGCACTACCCAGTCCAATGTGTTCTCTCGGTCAAAGAAACCTCGTTTCTCCTGCGAGAGAGCATCGATCACGTAGGGATTGACAGGTTGGTTCATTGTTTTTCTGCCTTCACTACCGGACACTTTTTTCTTTAGCCACGAATTGCACGAATTAAGGCAACCGTAGGTTGCACCGAATGTGGGGGGGAATTTGTGAAAATTCGTGCAATTCGTGGCAAAAAATTAACATATCCC
>JAAEPW010000868.1 GCA_024232355.1 Chloroflexota bacterium
CCCTGCCTCTCTACCCCGAAGGCCGCGCCTGCCGGTGGCCGACTGCCAGACGCGTACTCGACCTGTTCGATCCCATTCAGCGCCACACGCTCACCCACGGCAAACGCCCCGCCGAGGTTCTGGTTACCGACTTGACTCGCGTCCAACGCCGCCTCCTAAACCTGCTCGGCCTGCCGCCAAAACACTACGGCCAATGACTTGCCACGACTGGAATATTCAGAGAAAATCACATCGAGACGTGCGGAAAGTGAGATGAATTCGCCTCCTACAGCCCTTATCGGACCGTAAACGAATCCACCTTATTGGCGCGCCCAGTTTTTCCAGACCATTATAAACACTCTGGTTTCGCAGCTTTCAGCAGACGAACTGAAGAAACTCAAGGCCCTGCTGGAGTTGGTGCAGTAGCCAAACAACACATGTAACGACTGCCCGCGTTCTATCCCAATATGTCGTCGCGTAAAACAAGGGCGGCATGGTTCCGGCGAGCACACAATATGTTCAGCAGTCCGCGAAACGGCGCGCTCAGATCGCCTTCCGAAAGAACATCGGTGGCATGTTGATTCCAGCACGCTTGCAGAACGCCCACGAGGTTCTCCTCAATGCCTTGCTGTCTCCATCCATCATAGCTTTCATCAAATTGCAGGCACGCATCGTGCAGCCACGTGAGGCCAGGCTTCAGCAGGAGAGCCGCTCCTGGTTGGGAAACGAACGCCGCAAACATGCTGGTTACACGCCCAACAGAAAACCACTTCTTCGCCGCTCTGGCGAAAACGTCCTGCATTCTGCTAAGCTCCGTTGTGAAGCGTTCATCATCGGCAACCGTTTGGAGCCCCAATCCCAGCCCCAGCATCTCCACGATCATATCGTCGAGATAATGTGTTCCAACGTTGGCAGGATCCCAGAGCGGATGTCCGATGGCATACTCGACCATGTCAGACCACCTCGCCACGAAGCCGGGCACATTCCCGCTCCCCTGCAGGCCGCCAGTGAACCAAGCCCAGAAGAACTGCGTTATCCAACGATGCCCCGGTCTGCCCATATCCAGCAGTGGTTGCCATAACGACATGCGTTCTTCCGGTGAGTCCGTTGCTGACACTTCACGGGCAACTTTGTCGAGAAGCCATCGGTCGAAGTCATATTTCGGGCGTTCGATCTTCTGCCAGCGAACATCCGTGGGTTGCTCAAGTCCCTTCAATGTGATGTCCAGGATACTAGAGACGAAAGCCTGCATCTCGCGCCGTTCGGCGGGTGATGATGCTGCACGAGAATCTACCCAATTGAATGCCGCGCGCAGGATCTCCACGTCGATTGCGGGTGGTTCTCGCCCCAGATCTTGTCGTGACTGTGGCCTGCTGGAGCGTCTAGGAAAGCCAAGCCCGTCGTGCAGTCTCTTGCGTTCCATCCTGTCCATTGCCCGCGCTGTCCAACAATTGGCACGAGCGAGTTGGCCACGCGTACTGGGAAGTTTGCCGTTGATGAATGCTCCAATGAGCCGATTTGCGCGGTGACACCAGAGTTCGGCATCACTATCGAGTCGCTGACTCCGACGAACGAGCGCATGGACCCCAGACCACAAGAGCGCCAAGTCCTGCAACTGTTGGAAGTCCCCCGCCAGTCGCACACGCATGTCGAAGGCACGCTGCATCGTGCGGCGAATCGCACAGTGATGATAGGCGGTGACACCAAGTGCAGCCAACTCCCTCGCCAACGAGTCGTTTGTATCCTCTGAAAGCAGAGCAACTCCCGTCTCGCCGAGAAAAGCATCCCAATGCCATTCTCCTACGGCGTTTGGCCCATCTTCTACACCTGCGTTTCGCAAGTTGTGTTGCATCAGCGACTTACGTCGCGGCCACCCGATCTTGGCACTACAGGGTCGATTGGGCTGCGCGGAGGGTAGTGTCATTGCTGGCGGACCGAGGGCCCAAGGGCG
>JAAEPW010000869.1 GCA_024232355.1 Chloroflexota bacterium
ATTATCCTTGATGTCGACAGTTACGGTGGAGAGGTGGCGGGTTGTTTTGACGCATGCGATGTGGTTATGGCGGCGCGACAGCAAAAACCCGTGTGGGCGATCTGCACAGAGTTTGCCTACAGCGCCGCATACGCGCTCGCCTCCCAGGCGGACCAGGTCATCATGCCGCGTACCGGCGGCGTTGGTTCGATCGGCGTTGTCGTCATGCATGTCGACTTTTCCCAGGAGCTGGCGGCACGGGGTATCACCGTGACAATGATACACGCCGGAGCCCGCAAGATCGATGGCAATCCATATCAGCCACTGCCAGACGATGTGCGCGAGACCATCCAGGAGGAAGTTGAGGCGACGCGGTTGTTGTTCGCACAAATTGTCGCCAGGGGCCGGAATCTCGATGTCGAGGCGATTCTTGCCACCGAGGCCGACTGTTGCAGGGCGCAAGACGCGCTCGCCCTCGGGCTGGCCGATGCGGTGCTGTCTCCCGACGAGGCCGTTTCCGCGTTTCGTCTGGCATTGGCGGACGACCCTGTTTCACTCCCTTTGCCGACAAATGGCTGAGGACTTTTAGACCAACCACCCAAAAGAGAGGACTATTTTCATGTCTGTTACCAAACAGCCTACGGGCAAGCTGACTGCCACCAAGGCAACTGCAGCAGAAGCCGCGAAAGCAGCAGAAGAAGCCGCCGCCGCCAAGGTCGCCGAAGAAGCTATCGCGAAAGCAGCTGAGGAAGCCGCTACCAAGGCCGCCGAGGAAGCCGCCAGTGCGAAAGACGATGGCAACAACGGCGAAGCGCCGAATGACAGCGTCGGCGAAGAGGCCGCACGCGCGGACGAACGAAAGCGAATTACCGCCATCGTCCGTTCCACCGAGGCCGAAAACCGCCATGATCTGGCGATGTCGCTGGCCCTGGACACCGATCTTGATGCGGGCAGTGCCATCAAGGTGCTTGCAAGCGCACCCGAACAGGCGGTTGCCGGCGGACTTGGCCCGGCCATGGCCGAAGTACTCAATCCCGATATCGGCAACGACAGCCAGGAAGCCGAAGAAGACATGGTCGTTGCGCAAATGACGGCTCAGACAAAATCCGCCCTCGGCCACAATCCCTCTAACCAATAAAGGAACCCTGTAAAATGGCTTTACGCGATCCAAAATATGGCAATGTTGACGCCTTCACCCCGGAGAACTTCATTGCCGGAGATTTTCCCCGCCACACCGATACCGTAACCATCGCCTCGGGCGAGAACCTGACTGCGGGTTCTGTTCTTGGTGAAGTATCTGCCGATGGCAAGTTCAAACTTTCGGCCAGTGCCGCAGGCGATGGCTCCGAAGTACCGGTTGCCGTCCTGCAGACCGCCGTCGACGCCAGCGGCGGCGACAGGAAAGCCCCTGTCTGGTTTACCGGCTGCCTTAACGAGGACGCCCTTGTCTTCGGCGCCGGCCACAACAAGGCCTCCGCCAAGCCGGGTCTGCGTGTCCGGTGCATTTTCCTTAAAACCCTTGTGGGAGCTTAATAACCATGTCTATCAATGCATACGATACAGGCCGCCTGGAGCGTGTCATCGAAGGAATTGTCGCCTCCAACGCCGAGCCGGTCCAGTTTCTGGCCCGGACCTTCTTCTCCACGGTCTCACGCTCCGATTCCGAGGAGATTTTCTTCGACGTGGTCGACGGCAAGCCGCGTATCACACCGTTTGTCTCTCCCCTGGTGGAAGGCAAGGTTGTCGCCGGGCGCGGGTTCAGCACCAAGAGCTTCAAGCCCGCCTACCTCAAGGAAAAGCGGGTGATCCGTCCCCAGCAGGGTCTCAAGCGCCGCCCGGGTGAGCCGATCATGGGCTCCATGTCGCCCGAAAGCCGTATTCAGGCCGCCGTTTCTGAAAACCTGGCCGACATGCTTAAGATGCTGAACCGCCGCTTCGAAGTGATGGCGACGGAAGTCCTGCTGACGGGCAAGCAGGTGGTCGCCGGCGAAGGTTACGCCACCCAGGAGGTGGATTTCCAGCGCAACGCCGGACACACGATAGCGCTTACCGGTGCCTCTCGTTGGGGGCAAAGCGGGGTTAGTCCCCTTGCCAATCTCAGGGAATGGGCGATCACGGTGCGGACGAGTTCAGGTTTGGCTCCGCGCACGGTGGTTATGGAAGACACGGCTTTCGAGGCGTTCCTGAAAGACCCGGAAGTGAAGGCCCTCTTTGATGTCCGTCGCGGCACCTCCATCAGCCTTTCGCTTGATCCCGTCGTCGCCGACGAAAAGGCCGTATTCCGCGGCAACATCGGCAGCTTCGATATCTGGACCTACAACGACGTCTATGTGGATGACGACGGTGCTGACCAGACCCTGCTTCCCGCCGGCACGGTGTTGCTGGTGGCTCGCGAAGGCCTGGAAGGTGTGCGCCACCACGGCGCCATCCTTGACGAGGCCGCCGGTATTCGTCCGGTGGAATACTTCATCAAGTCCTGGTCGCAGGAAGACCCGCCGGTGCGCTACATGCTGCTCCAGTCTTCGGCCCTGGTGGTGCCGTACCGTGCTAACGCCAGTTTCTGTGCAACCGTATTGTAAGAAAGGAACACCACCCATGAAACTCAAGGCAAACGTCATGGTTATCGCCGGTGAAAAGACATATTCTCCCGGTGAGACCTTCACAATCAATGATGACGAGGGCCAGAGCCTTGTCGAGCGCAAGCTGGCTTCGCGGGTTGAAAGGCCCGACCCAAAGACGAAGCCCGATGCCAGGGCGGAGGCTAAGGCTAAAGCTGAGGCGGCGGAAAATGACGGCAAGGGTGACGCCAAAGCCGATCCCTCCGCCGGGAAGGGCAATTGAGTTTTGCCGATAATGCCGTAGAGGCACTTGGCGTCATTTACGACGAATTTGGCGTCGAGTGCCTCTATACGCCCAAAGGCGGGGCGGAGGTGAAGGTCAGGGTGATCGCAAGGCAGCCTGATGAAGTTGTCGGGTTTGGCGAAACCCGTATTAATACGCCGACTACGCTGTTTGAGGTCCGGGCGTCCGAAGTGGCTATGCCGCGTTCCGGCGATCTGCTCAACATCTCTGGTGTGGAGTATATCGTCCAGGGCGAGCCGCAACGCCGTGATACACGCCGGCTGGTCTGGACCCTCGATGTGAGACCTGCTTAAACTTTCAATCGGTGGTCGGGCGCGGATGTTGGATATTGCCAACAGGACTTTCGATGCCACGCCGCTCAAGGAGCTCATGTATGATACAGGCTGTTATTGGCACTATCATAGTTGCCCTGACTGGACTGCTGGCTATCGTTGTCGGTGCCCTGTTCAACGCTCACCTGAACCGGCGTCAACTGGTCCTGGGACGACAAAGGAGGGCAGAGGCGATTTCTTGTGTTCTGGCCGCAGAATTGAACGCTCTGATAAAGGTGGGATCTGATCGCCTCGGCTTCCTGTTTTGTGTTGCCGACGGTCAGATCGCAGAGACGTACCCACTGGAAATTCGCCTGCAAACGCCATCTCCAGTTGTGTTTAAACAGAATACAGAGCATCTCGGATTGCTTGCGCCTGATGTGGCTGGTGATGTGGTGCGAGTATATGCAGACTGGAATCTTCTTGCTAACGTTATTGCTGTCGGCGCATCCGGAGATAACAATCCGGAAACCGCCGTCAGACGTTGGCACGACTATTTGGCATTCCGCGAAAGCGCTCACAAGGTCATTAGGTCTCTTGGGCACACACCGGCTGACGACATGCTTAATATTGACTTTGCCAATATGTTGGACGAACGAGTATGCCAACCTGATGGTTCGCCATGAAACTCACCGCCACGGTCCAGCACCACATCACGGCTGCAATGGATGAGGAGATGCGCCGCATAGACAAGGCCGTGGTTGGCGGCATCAAGGAAGCGGGGCGCGGTCTCAAGGGAGATTTGCGCAAGCAGGTGGTCTCATCCGGTCTGGGTACCAGGCTGGCCCGGACATGGCGCGACAGGGCTTATCCCAACAAGGGTCGCGACGCGGCGACGCTGGTCTGGTCAAAGGCCCCGCAGTTAATACGCATTTACGACAAGGGCGCGTTGATTAAAAGCGATAGCGGGTATTTTCTCGCCATCCCGACAGCTCAGGCGCCAAAATATGCAGATGGCCGCAAAAAGATCAATCCAACGAATTTCCCGGAGCATCGCTACGGGCCGTTGCGCTTTGTTTATCGGCGCGGGCGTCCCTCTCTTCTGGTTGTGGATGGGGTGCGTATAAACAGGTCAGGACGGACGGGCCGCCGCGCCAAGGGCGGGATGTTTACCAAAACCGGCCGCATGAAACAGGGCATGACCACAGTGGTTATGTTCATTCTGGTACCCCGGGTGAAGATAAAAAAACGCCTGAATGTGGAACAGGCGATCAGCAAGTGGGAACGCAAGCTGCCGGGCCTGATCGATAAACACATCAAATAAGGACCGAACATTGGCAAACAGTAAATCCGAACAGATTCTGGGAGCGATAAAGACGCTTCTGCATAGCGTGCGCCCGACCGGGGTAGTGCGTAACGCCGCTGTGCCAGAGAGCGTTCCCGATGGCGGCCTGATCGTGGTGCGCGATGGTGACCCGGGGGAGCCGGATATGGCGCTGGGCGGATTTGGCAATATTTACTACAGCCACGCCGTGGAGATAGAGGTTTACCTGGAAGAGGGTGACAACGCGGCCCGTGATGCGAGTTTCGATGAACTGGTGCAGGCGATCGGCGGCGTGCTGGAGAGCGACCCAACGCTTGGCGGTCTTGCTTTTGGCATGACCTATGGCCGCCCTGAGATTGAAACGCAGGCGGTGAGCGGAGCCGCGGCCATCAAGGCCGGTGTGATCACGCTCATCGTCGAATACGCAACATCCAGCCCATTGGGCTAACAATAACGGAGAAAATATCATGTCGAGAGCCTATGGATCAAACGCTGCATTGCTGCTCAAACGAGAAGCCGCGTACGGCGTCAAGCCGTCCGGTAATTTTATCAATATGCCGTTCAACAGTGTCTCCCTGGGGTCCGAACAGAACCTGATTGCCGATCCTGTACTGGGCCAGGGGCGAGACCCAATGGCTCCCCTGCAGGATGTGATCAACGACGAGGGGGATATTACTGTTCCCGTGGACCCGCGTTATCTGGGCCTCTGGCTGACCGGTCTGTTTGGTAATCCTGCCAGCACCAATAATGCTGGCACGTTCTCTCACGTATTCGCCTCGGGTTCCGATATCATCCCCAGTTATTCCCTTGAAGTTTGCATGGCGCGGGTTCCAGCCTTCTTCATGCATACCGGCGTTGTTTTAAACTCCATTGCACTGGATTTTCAACGCTCGGGTGCCGCGGCTGCAACCATCAATGCCATTGCTCAGGGAGAGAGCCGCAACAACACCTCACAAGGGGGAACACCGACAACCCTGGCGTTCTCGCGCATTAGCCAGTTTCAGGGGTCCATCACCAAGGCAGGGCAACCGGTCGGCAACCTGACTTCCGGCTCGTTCACCTATTCCAACAACCTGGAAAAGATAGAGACCATCCGCTCAGACGGATTGATTGAAGGTGCCGATCCCACGGTGGCAGCGCTCACAGGCAGCATTGATGTGCGCTTTGCCGATACCACCCTGATTGACGCCGCCTCCAGTGGTACGCCGGTTGATCTTGAATTTGGTTACACCATCGGCACATACAGCACCATGTTCAGCGCCCACGAGGTCTATCTGCCAAAGCCTAAACTTGCCGTTGACGGCCCCGGCGGCGTTCAAGCCAGCTTCGACTTCCAGGGTGCCAAAAACGCCGCTGCGGGGCGCATGCTGACAGTGACATTGGTCAACGATCTGGATGGGACGGTGTATGCATGATCTCCCTCAAGCAAGAGACGGAGCCTTTTGACATCGAGCTTCCCTACGGCGTTGTCGTCTCAGTCAGGCCCCTGAAAACGACGGATATGGCGGCGATTCAGGCGACGGCACGTCAGCGTCTCGAGGCCATTGACGCACAGGTGCGCGAACGTATGGAGGCGGGATTGGGGCTGGGCGACCTGCCGGACCTTGCCGACGCCGATGAGCGTGAGGGGTTCCTGCAATGCCAGATTATTTACGAGATGGCATCGCGCCAAATTATCTCATGGAGCGGCATCGAGGACGATCCACCGCCCTCGCGTGACAACATTATCGCGGTGATGGATATCTATCCGGTGGGCGAGCATTTTCTGCAAAAGCTGACCTTCCGGCAGATGATGCTCAACGCAGCAAAAAACGCATCCGGGCCCTCAGCCTCTGGCACTTCAAGTCAGGCGGAGGGCCCGGATACTGCGAAGGGTGCCGGGAAGAAGGCGCGCCCTGCGCGCAAGGCGAAGCGGGCGCGGACGGCAAGCGCTGCACGTACGTAGAGCACGCGGCGCAGACGCCGGAAGAACACCAGGCATGGGATGTGCTGATAGCTTCACTCGGTCAATTGCGTCTGGCTTCGTCCGGTCATGTGGTTGGCATTGACATGCGCGCCGCCCTGAGCATTGCCGATGCCAGAGGGTTTGACATGTGTGTCATCTCTGAACTCCTGAGTGCGGCGGAAGCCGGATTGATTGAGGCAAGACAGGCAGACAACAAGGACTTGAGCCATGGGGAAAACCAGACACGACTACTCGATACGTCTTTCGGTTGACGGCGGCGGCAAGGTCAAGGCCGAACTGCAGGATGTTGGCCGCGCCGGTGACAAGTCCATCAAGAGGATCGGGACTGCCAGCGGCAAGACTTCCAGCAAACTCGCCACATTGACGGCGCGCGCCAGTACCCTGCGTACCAGCATGTCCGCCCTTTACGCTGTTGTCGCCGCCGCCGGTACAGCTGGCGGCATGCGTGAGATTGTCAAACTGTACGCTGATTTTGAAGCCGGACTGATAGGTGTCGGTAAGACAGCCAACTTGTCCGGGGATAAACTTGCATCTTTGGGCAAGGATATTGACACGCTCTCGAAGCGTATCCCTGTCACCACCGACGAGTTGCTTGCCATAGCCCAGAGCGCGGGCCAGCTGGGGGTCAAGGGCTCGTCCAATATTCTCAAGTTCACCGAGACCATCGCCAAACTCGGCTCGGCGTCGGACCTTAGTGGCGATGAGGCGGCCATGGCGCTGGCGCGTATTCTCAATGTTACCGGCGAGGCCATGGATACGGTCGATGTGCTGGCGTCGGTCATCGTGGCGCTCGGTAACGACTCTGCCGCCACGGAAAGCCAGATCGTCACCATGGCCACGGAGGTCGCCCGCAGTACGTCCGACTTCGGAGTCAGTTCCGCCCAGGTTTCCGCATTGGCGGCGGCACTGGTTTCTGTTGGCGTGCAGGCGGAATCTGGCGGCTCATCTGTTGGCAGGGTCATGCGCATGATGGACGACGCCGTTCGTAACGGTGGCGATTCCATGGATGTTCTCTCGAAGATCATCGGCAAGACGGGCAGTGAGATCAAGACCCTGTTCCAGCAAGACGCCATGGCGGCTTTTGCGCTGTTTATTGATGGATTAAAGCGCATCAAGGACGCGGGTGGCTCGACGGCAGAGTCCTTGGATGCACTGGGTCTGGCAGATCAGCGCCTGTTAAAGACTATTCCGGTGTTGGCTAACCGCGCCGATCTGTTGACCAGGGCTCTTGCTCTGGCCGGCAGCGAGACAGCAAACGCCACCGCCTTGAACGTTGAGGCCGCAAAGGCGTTTGCGGCATTAAACAGTCAGGCGGAGTTGATGTGGAACAACGTCACATCGCTTGCCCGCTCCTTCGGCGCAGATCTGGCCCCAAGTGTGATTGCTATCATCAAGGGATTGGGTGATTTGGCTAATCAGGCCGACATTGCTTACGAGAAGCTGAAACTGCTGGCTCAGGGTGACTTTAATTTTGATGGCTTGAGCTTGGACAGTACACGCACGATTGTTGCCGAACACCAGGCGGAGCTTCAAATTATTAGCGAGAGGCTGAAGGAACAAGGCGACGGCGGGTTTATGGACGATCCTCTCGGCTGGGTCCGCAAGGATTTGCTGGAGCGTCAACTCAAGGAAAAAACGGCCATCTATCAGCAATGGGCGGCGAAGCTTGCCTGGATGCAAAAAGATATGAACGAAAAACCAGTTCCAAAAACCGACACGGCCACGTCGGTTCCGGGTGAAGGTGACGAAAGCATCAAGGACGCCCTCGCCCGCAAGGGAAATATGGAAAAGATCGAAAAGGACCTGCAGCGCCAGTTGTTCGCCCTGACCCATGAGGGTGCCGATCGCATCCGGGCCGAATATCAACGACTGGCAAAGGACGTTGAGGCATTGCTTGCACCGGACGGCGGCAACCAGTCCCGGGTTGACGACCTGATGACCCAGGCGGCGGCGGTCCGCGACACCAAACTGACAAAACTGGCCGCCAGGGAACACGAAAACGCCAGACGGCTGGCGGAAGCCAACCGGAAAGTTATCGAAAACCTGAATGCAGAGCAGGATGCTTTGGCCATGACAGACAGGCAACGATCCATATCCCAGGCGTTGCGGAGACTATCGGCGGAGGCGACTGCAGCCGAGCGTGACCAGGTGCGTGAACTGGCTGACACCTTGTTTGATGAGCATGAGAGAATCAAGGCCAACAACAAGGCGGCTCAGGAGACCATTCAACAGGAAAAGAAGGTCCAGGCTCTCCTGACAGGTCTGCGTAGCGCGCAGGAGGCCTACAATGCCGAGGTCAAGGAACTGAAAGACCTGCGGAACGAGGGCGCCATAAGCGAGGAGGAATATGCACGCGCATCCGAGGACGCTTACGAACGCATGCTGCGCGCCAGCAGGGAATGGCGTCACGGCGTTACCAGAGCCTTGCGCGATTACGCCGATGAGGCAGGTAACGCTGCCAGACAGTTTGAGCAGGTCACCACTCGCTCACTGAGGGCCAGCGAGGACGCCTTTGTGGAGTGGGCCAGGACCGGTAAGTTCAGCGCCGCCGACCTGTTCAACACCATTGCCGAGGAAGCCATGCGCGCCGCCGTTCGCATGGCGGTAATCAAGCCATTTAGCGGTTTTCTGGAAAATCTGTTTTCCACCATTGGCAGTAATATGTTTGGTGGTGGCACATCAGCGCCGGTGGGAGATTTTTATCCAAATGCTACGACAATGGTAGCCCACACAGGTGGTGTTATCGGCGTGGATACCCTTGCCACTCGCCTTGTCGATCCGGCGGTGTTCAACAATGCACCGCGTTTCCATGGCGGTGGTGTGGTCGGTAATGAAGTGCCGATCATCGCCATGCGTGGCGAACGGGTATTAAACCAGGCCCAGCAGGACAACACTGCTCGGACCATTGCCGGTCTGGCGGCGTTACCCAGGCCGTCCGGGCCCGAAGTTAGTGTGAAAGTCAACGTTTATAACCAGGCTCCGGGAACAGAAGCTACTGCTTACTCACGCAAGGATGCCAATGGCAACATGGGGCTGGATATCGTGGTGGAGAAGGTTGAAGGGAAGCTGGCGCGCAATATCGGACGCGGCGACGGTCTGGCCCCGACACTTGAGAGAAGGTATGGCCTTAATCCGGCTGCGGGAAGTTATTAGGCAGGGAGGTGTGTGATGACGGTTTCATGGCCCTCCATGCTGCCACTACCCACTATTGAAGGCTACGCTGTTCACCCTGGCGAGGCCATCCTGCGCACGGAAATGGAAGCGGGACCCGCTCGTCAGCGCCGCCGCTACACTCAGGTTCCAAGCCGGATTAGTGTGCGCTGGACGTTTGGCAGGGAACAGTTTGCCCTGTTTGAATCCTGGTATCGCTGGCGGGCCAAGGAAGGTGGAGAGTGGTTCGAGATCGAACTTCTGGGCGGTATCGGCCTGTCTGTCCATGAGGCCAGGTTTACCAAACCCTTCGATGCAAAACCCCGTTTCGGTGTTCTTTGGGGCGTCACTTGCGAGTTGGAAATCCGCGAGCGGCCCGTTTTGAGCGAAGACGCTCTGGCTATTGCGCTGGATAGCGACCTTGCCGCCCTGTTTGCCAGCGTCGATCAAATGCACAAGCTGGTTCACATAACGTTACCCGGCTCACATTCCTGGTAGGAGAAGTTCAAAAATGACCATGCAAACCGATTTGCAGGCGGCTGTTGACAAGGCCAAGGCTGCCAGTGGCAAGCTGCACGACATTGTTCATGGCGATACGGGGTCCACCGTAGTAACCGAGGGCGGCGTGGTCAAAACCGTGGCCAAGGCGGTTGCCGATATCGAAGCCGATATCGTCGCCAGCCGTGCCGAGCTTGACCAGAAGGTTGCAGATGCGGCATCCAGTGCCGTCTCTGCCGCCACTGATAAAGGCCTTGTCGCCGCCGACAAGGCCGCTGCCAGCGCCTCAGAGGCCAAGGCCCAGCAGTGGGCCGAGGAAGCTGAGGACACTCCGGTGGAGGCTGGAGAGTTCAGCGCCAAACACTGGGCGGCCAAGGCGGAGGAAACAGTTACTACCGGACTGACCGGCGGTGACGGTATTGACAAGACAGGCACCACACTTTCCGTCGACCTCGACACCGACCCCGGCCTTGAATTTAACGCTGGCAAGGTCCGGGCCAAGGTTGATGGAGTAACCATCACGCGTACATCTGCCGGCATTGCCGCTGCTGTTGATCCCGCCAGCCGGGTCGCCAAAAGTGGCGATACCATGACTGGCGATCTGACCCTGCCCAACCTGGTGGCGAGTGGTACTCTTCGTTCCGGGACTGTCGGTGATAGTGCCCGCGACACAGGGTTCAAGATTGCCGATGGTACAGACATCGGCGAACTCAATCGGGTCAGCCAGTATTATGATGATCTTGCCGACAACTGCGCGGGTTATCTGCCCGTCGGTAATTGCAACGGCAACCTTCAATGGACGCCACCAACCGGTAACTGGTGGGAATGGGGACTTGGTTTTACTCCCGCCAACCCCAGCGGCTTTGATTTTGCGGGCGGGCAAACTATTGGTTATCAGCCGGTCACCGTCGGTTCCGTTTTCGGCTCTTATACCCTCGCCGCCGATGAGATCGGTGGAGGTGAATACCGCCGGAACACCAACAACTGCAACTGCGGCGCTTTCAACTGCTATTCCAACTGCAACTGTAATTGTAACTGCAACTGTAACTGCGACTGCAATTGCGGCGACGGGCAATAGGGAGTTCACCCGATGATTCAGCCTTTCAACCGGCATTTTAACGGGCTGGGCGTGCCCGTCCTTGTTTATGTTCTGCGTGATATGCGCCAAGTGACGCTCAGGTCCTTCCGTGAGGTGGTGGGTGCACGGGCCTTCGATGAGGGAAGCCGCTCCATTGGTGCCGAGGAGATCACGAAGCGCCTGGCTACCCACGCCGCCATCGAAGATGACTGGAATTACCGCTCGAAGCTCATCGACGGCAAGCTTCTCGCCCCCCGCTTTGCAGGCAAGACCTTTGAGCCCCTGGGTGGTGTCTGCCTTGATCTGGATTCGGCCCTGGGCGTTGCCGAATGGAGCGACTACGCAAACTGGGTTTTTCCCCTGGATCGAAAGGGCGTGCCTCAAACACCTTTCAACCGCTTTATCGAGACAACGGGCAGCAAGGTCCGTACACCTCGTTTCCTGGAACTGAAGAAGATCAACTGTGCACTGCAGGTCTATGTGCCGTTCTCATCGTGTGATTTTTCCAGTAGCAGTTTCAGCATTGCGCTACATCCCGACTACGGCATAATCGGCAATCTTGATTCGGGACAGGAAGTAACCCTTGCCGAGGTGGTCAAGGGCAGTCCGCAAGCCTATCCCTGCCTGTCGATCTCCGGCCCCAGAGAGGTCACGGCGGATGGCAGCGCTGAGTTGACGCTGTCGCTCAAGACCGAGCGCGGCACCCTGATCAAGGATGCCGCACCGACGGTCTACCTGGAACAGACCGCCGGATATCTGCCCAGGTGCCGCCTTATACCTCAAGACGGCAAGGCTCGATTCAAGATCATGGCGCTCGGTCTCTCAACCGGCGACGACATCAGGATCAAGGCCGGGTTCCGCCATTGCGGCGGGCTTGTTGATCGCACGCTTAAGGTCGTCTGATGCTGAACGTCTTTTTAGGATATGCCTGTAACTTCTCCTGCCCCTATTGCCTGCAAGCGCCGGGAGGAGGACAACCACGCAGAAACCGGCAAGCCGTCAGCCCGTTCGTTGAAAAGATCGTACCCTACCTACAAAACAACGACATTAACGAGATCGCCTACTGGGGTGGCGAGCCGCTCCTCTACTGGTCTCAGATCGAGGCTGTCCATGAGGGACTGTTGAACGCCGGTGCGCGTTTTAAATTTGTCAAAATTATCACCAATGGCGCACTCCTTGAAGACCATCATGTTGAGGCCCTGAATCGCTGGGGCGCCTATGTGGTGATCAGTTCACATCAAGACGAGGGCGATCCCCATTGGCAACAAGTGGCCCGACTTCAACACTCCAGCGTCTCGTTCCTGTTTACCCATCAGGACCTCTACGCATGGCCCTGGTTGCAGGTTCTCGATGCCCTGGAGCAACGCTGGGGCCGTCCGTTTTTCCCTTATGGTCACTGGGTGCGGGCGACGCCGGGCTGCGATCCGGGGTTCTACCTGACCCACGGCGATCTTGATCGTCACATTCCCCACCTGCGGGAACTGGCAAAACGGCGTCTCAAGGGCGAGCGACATGCCCGCTCCTTGTTCGAAGGTCATCTTCGCGACTGGCGACGGGATTTGGTTACCGGTGGTGATGGCATTCCCCTGTGCCATGGCAACCATCATATCTCGGTTGACCTCGCCGGCAACCGTTACGGTTGTCATCACTCGGCCAGTGATGAGATGAGAACGGGCAGCATCTTCGATTCGCAAACACCGGCAACCGAGGGCGCCCTTGACCGCATAGAACGCTTCATCGGGAATGCCGAATGCCAGTCCTGTCCAATACGTAGCTGGTGCCGGGGCAACTG
>JAAEPW010000870.1 GCA_024232355.1 Chloroflexota bacterium
TACCTGGACAAACCAGGGGGAAGACGGCGAGGGAGCGGGCTGGGGCTGCGGCGGCGGAGGTAATGGGCTAGGTCAGGTTGATGGTTCTGTGGCAATCTATGGCACAAGGCTCATGACCGAGTTCTCGCACAGGGAGAAAGCGATGCCATCCGAGGGACCGTCCCTCTGTTTCGGCGATGGCGAGCGATGGGGCGGGGGCAAGGATCACCACCCACAAACCGGCACTCACCACAACAAGGCCAGCCCGTCAACAGCGCTCACCTCTCCCGTTTGTGGTCACAGACAACGCATTTCACCGGTCCTTCCCCGCATCCCAACGTACAGATGTCAATGCTTGCCCACAAATCACCAATCACCACGACAAGGCCAACCCGTCAACAGCAATCACCTCCCCGCTTGTGGTCACAGACAACGCCCCACCCCGCACTCCACCACCCCTGGCCCAAGGAAACAAAGCAATGCACCACCTGGGCAAACCAGGGGGAGACGGCGAGGGAGCGGATATGAGCTGTGTCGGCGAGGGTAGTAAGTAGGTCAGACCGATAGCTCCTGCGGCAATCTGTGGCCCGAGGTTCATAACCAGGGTTTCTCACAGGGGAGGAAAGCGATGAGAAGCCGAGGGACCCGTCCTCTGTTTCGGCGGTGGCGAGCGATGGGGCGGGGACAAGGATCATCACTCACAAACCGCCAATCACCGCGACAAAGCCAACCCGTCAACAGCAGCCACCCTCCCCGCTTGTGGCCACAAACAACGCCACCCACCACCCTGCCCCCACCACAGCAAACCAAAGTCCCATACCCAGGCACGTCCCCCCGAAAGGCACAGCAGCTTCGTCCCACAACACACAGACGCCTCTGACCACACTCCACCCCCAACGCCAAATCCCCGCGCCGCATACCATCATCTTGCACGAGGTTCATCACCAAGTTTTCTCACGGGCAGAAAGCGATGCCATCCGAGGGATCACGCCTCTGTTTCAGCGGTGGCGAGCGATGGGGCGGGGGCAAGGATCACCACCCACAAACTACCAATCACCACGACAAGGCCAACCCGGTAGCAGCGGTCACCCCGCGCTTGTGGTCACAGACAACGCCACCCACCGCCCACTCCCCACGCCACATCCCATCGCCCCTGGCCCAAGGGCACAAGGGCAACGCACTACCTGGGTAGACCAGGGGAAAGACGGCGAGGGAGCGGAGTTGACCACATCGGTGGCGGAGGGAATGGGGCAGGTCAGGTTGATAGCTCCTGTGGCAATCTGTGGGCTCATTACCAGGTTCTGCACGGTGAGAAAGCAATGAGAACCGAGGGACCACGCCTCTGTCTCAGCGGTGGCGAGCAATGGGGCGGAGGCAGGGTTGGGTAATCTGTACTGTCCACATTCATCCTTGAGCACTTGATCCCGTGTGTCCCCAAGCGCAGGGGCAAAAGATCAAGGATACAGAATAGCGTTGAGAGTCAGAGTGTGGTTGTCAGACCAAGTCATTGGTGCAGGTACTGTTTGACAGCCTGTGCGAGAGAATGTACAATTTGGCGAAGAAAGTTCATCGTTTGCCTCTCGAAATGGGAAAATTGTGCTCAGATACAGAATAAATGTGCTTTTCGGCCAGTACACGCCAAAAACCAGTAGGGGCGAAGGTGTAGACAGTAAATCGAAATTTTGTGGAGTGGCGTAGTCAATCCAACTTGTAGCAATGATAGCGTGGAAACCGTCAGGGTATTGGACAACAAGGGACGGGTCGCCGCTGCGACAAATGCGGATGATATGGATGGGTAATGGTCACCAGTCCCGAAGGACGTTGAGATAATGGGGCAGTGTACATTGACCATTTCTTAGAGGGGGAGTGGCGGTAACGCCGCTTCCCTACCCGACCGAGCAAGTCGCGCTCAGGTAAAGACAATGTTTGCTAAGATCACATCTACGAAGAAGGAGGAATTGTGAGTATCAAAGTTTCAAAAAAGTGGTGGCTTTCTATCGTTGTGGCAGTGGGACTTTTGGTTATCGTGTGGGTCGTGAGCGCGGTCATGGCGCAAGAGCCAGAACCTGCCTCGCTCACTGCGCCCTCGGGCGGCTCGCCGACGTGGACTTTTACGTACCAGGGGCAATTGAATGATGACGGGCGACCGGCCGATGGCTATTATGATTTTATCGTCAGTATCTGGGACGACAGCACGCCGGGCAACCAGGTGGGCACTGCGTATACCTATGATGATCCCGGCGTGCTCGTGGAAGACGGCATCTTTTCGATCAACGTGTCTCCGGGAGACAGGTCCAAGGTCTTTAGTGGAAGGGGGCGTTGGATCCAGCTAGAGGTCCGCCCGCACGGTGTAGGTTCTTATACCACGCTCTCGCGACAGCCGATCACCCCTGTCCCTTATGCGTGGGGATTGATGCCCGGAGTTGTGGTCAGTAGCACCGTAGGCCCAGTTTTTAGCGCCTGGACGGTCGGAGGCTCTGCCATATCCGGCTACAGTGTGGAAGATAACGGTGTGTTTGGCTCCACGAGTGGCACGACTGTCAACGACTCTGGTGTATATGGTGTCGCCGGTGGCACGGCAAATGGCGTCCACGGCTACCAGGCCGACACACCTAATGGCCTGGGGGTATACGGAAAGCACGCCGGTGGTGGATCTGCTGTGTCGGGCTACAATCTGGGTAATGGGAGCGGCATCTGGGGCTATAGTGAGGACTATCGCGGTGTGGCAAGTGGAACCGGTCGGGTTGACCAGAACTATGGTGTCCACACGTCGGATAATCTGTATTCGCTCAACTATCACAAGACCGGGGCAATGATGCAGGTGGTCCGGAACGGCGACACCAGGGCACTGGAACGCGGCGACACGGTCGTTGTCGCCGGTCTGAGCGCATCTAGCGTCGGAGACACCCCCATACTCGAGGTGCGCAGCGCCAGTGAGGCCAATAGCACCGCCGTGCTCGGCGTCGTGGCCTCGACCTATTCCGCAGAGTGGTTGGCCGATTCCGCCAGCATTGACCCCACGGGTTCCACCGGTCCGGCCAGCGATATCCCACTGAGTAGCCCAGGCCCCATCGACCCCGGCGAGTATATGCTGGTCGTGGTACACGGTCCCTGCCAGGTAAAGGTGGACGCCGCGAGCACCGCGATCCAGCCCGGCGATCTGTTATCCACTGCCGGACGAAGCGGCTACGCGGCCAAGGCTGACAGCGTGAGCATCGAAGGGCTTGACATAGTTCCCCCCGGCACTGTCTTTGGCAAAGCGTTGGAACCGTTGGATGCCAGACGAGATGGATTGATCTATGTCTTTGTGACTTTGCAATAGGGGGCCTATGAACGGGAAATATATATGCGGGTTTCTGTTGCTGCTCGTTCTGGCGGTTCTGTTATCGGTTAGCGGTGTTGTCCTGGCCGCCAATGGTTTCGAGATCAATCGCTGGGTCGTCGGGGGCGGAGGTGGGCCTGCCGAGGGGGGTGACTATGTCCTCAACGCCACGGTCGGACAGGCGGTGGTGGGGAACGTCACCGGCAGTCCCTACGAACTCTGTGCCGGTTTCTGGTGCGGGATGGGCGCGTACAAGGTGTATCTGCCGCTGGTAGTGCGCAACGGATAGTTAGGGGGTGTCGGTACTCCATACGCATCAAGCTTTCACTACCGGACACTTTTTGATAGAACACGGACCAACACTGATATACACACAGATTATCTTTAGATTGATGTGAGTACAAGGATAAAAATCCGTGTTCAAAAATGATAAAGGAATAATTCATGAACAAAAGCAGGCAGAACAATGTTTTAAGGGTCCATTTCCAGAGCAACCCTGAAGCGCCAATGGTCTTTCAGGTTAATCAAGAACGGTATCAGGCAGCAGCCAGGCGGAATGCCCATATCGCGCATCAGGTTGACGCTACGATTGGCACCAATCTCGATGATTTATATGCCATTCTAGGAAAAGTGAGTGTACTTGTTGGGTGGGTATTTCCCCAAAAAGATTTAGCAAGGCTGGCTCCAAATTTGAAATGGATCCACGCCTGGGGCGCCGGCATTGACCATTTGCTTCCCCTCGACTGGCTGCCGTCCGGTGTTGATTTGATCAACAATAGTGGGGTGCATGGCTCAAAAGCACGTGAGTATATGATTATGGCTATCTTGATGCTGTCCAATCAAATACCCACCCTGGTCAATAGCCAACAAAAATGCCAATGGAATGAGTTGTTTAATACCAGCGTAGCTGGAAAGACATTGAGTATCATTGGGGTTGGTCATATGGGCGCAAGTGCAGCCAAAGAAGCCAAAAGGTTTGGAATGCGCGTAATTGGCGTCAGGCGATCTGGTCAACCCCATCCTGATGTTGACGAAATGCTTGGCCCTGATGACCTCGACTATGCTCTTTCTCAGGCAGATATTGTTTTGATAACAACTCCCTTTACATCAAAAACAAAGGGAATGATAGGAGAGCGTGAGCTAGATTTGCTCAAGCCAAGCGCAAGTTTCATCAACCTGGGTCGAGCCCAGGTCGTGGATTATGAAGCTTTAGCCGATAAGCTTGAAAAAGGAGACATTAGTGGGGCAATCCTCGATGTTTTTGACCCCGAGCCGCTCCCGCCTACCTCTCGGCTTTGGACAACCCCCAATTTAATCATGACGCCCCATGTCGCGTCTGATGATGCAGAACAATATATTCCGCGTACGCTTGATCTTGTTTTTGAGAATATTCGCCGCTACTTTGCCAATATTCCCTTGAAAAATCGCGTCAACCCCCAACTTGAATATTGAGAATCGTGAATTGGCATTGGTTCATAAACCGGGAAAGTCGATCATCATAATGTTTGCTCGCCGGTGCTCAATCACTGTAATTCCGGTACTGACCCATTAGGATGCGGACAAATCAGCCACATCCCAGATAGCGATCAAACGATATCCCAAACTGAGAACTGTACAACTAAAAGACACAGCATCCCCATCCCCCACCGCCAACTCCCCACCCCGCACTCCACCGCCTCCGGCCCAAGGAACCAATCCAATGACACCACCTGGGCAGAACAGGGGGAGACGGCGAGGGAGCGGACTTGACCACACCATCGTCGCTGACCAGCAGGAGCGACTCGCCGTTCGCCTGTCCACCCTCAACGTGGTCGCTTTCGCCAATAGGGGAACCTGGATGAACAATGGGGCTGCACTGCATCCCTCCAAGGTGTCGGGATAGTCCAAGTTTATACCGCAACTTCTTTCACTGGGCTTGAGGTCTCGTTCATCAGGTAGTGAATCCCCTCCTGTGGGACAGTTACCGCTGTCCTAATGCACAATTGCCTTCCGCGCCAAGTTGCGCTATACTCAAGCGCAGAGAATCTCACGGGAAGGACTTGGTAAGGGCCAGGACATCCAACCAGAAAAGATCAAGGACTCGCAATGAACGCAAAAGAACTCGTCACTCGATACAGGGCCCTGTCCTGTACAGGCCAGTACAGGGCCGGGGACCGCGACTTTCAAGGCAGCGACTTGAACAAGGCCGATCTGAACAGCGCCAGACTGAACGGTGCTGACCTGAGCCGCGCCAACTTGAGCGGTGCCGACTTGAGCCGGGCCAAGCTGAACGACGCCGACTTGCGCGAAGCCAACTTGCATACCACCAACTTGTACGAGGTCAATCTGAGACGAACCAACCTGTGCGGGGCTGACCTGCGCAGAGCCTATCTGCTAAACGCTCACTTGAACGATGCTGATTTACGAGATGCCGACCTGAGAGGTGCCCACCTGTTTCAGGTTTGCCTAGACAAGGCCAATCTGAGCGAGGCTACCCTGAGCCGCTTTGATATGAAACAGGTCAGTTTGCGCGGGGCTGATCTGAGCAAGGCCAATCTACGGAGCACCGACTTGCGCAAGTCCGACCTGAGCAGGGCCAACTTGAGTGGTGCCGATCTGCGCCGTGCCGACTTGTGGGGATGTGATCTGACACAGGCCAACCTCAGCGGTGCCGATTTGCGGGGAGCCAACCTGGGCTATACCGTGATGGACTCGGTGAACTTGACGGGGGCCACGGTTAGTGACGAACAACTCGTCGAGGCCAGAACCCTCAAGGGCGCGACGATGCCTGATGGCACCAAAACTGCAAAGCAATAGTCCGAGTCAATCTCAGCCTCGTCCTCGCCACCCAACACCCCCCATCACCCTATTCTCTTGTCTCCTTGTCCTCACATCATTCGTAGTCCGCATTGCTTCGACGGCCAATTCGTGCTAAACTACCCCAAACAAAGAGGAGGGATTCTGGCAGCAGTCCTACTGCTCAGGGAATTAACTCTCATATTTTGTTGCACCTTCCAACGATCAACCCAGACAGAGTTCCTGACTCAGATAGTCAAAGCCAGTAGGAGTCACACGTGAGAGACTGGACACACAAACTCAAAGCCGATCCAACCGAGTGGTTGTTAGAGTTGGAGAACCCATCCATCCGTTACTGGACACTGGTTGACATTCTCAATCGCCCTCCTAACAACCCAGAGGTGCGCGCAGCACAAGCGGCGATTCCCACCTATCCACCTGTGGCCGAATTGCTGGCCGCCCAGAAGCGGGATGGATATTGGGTTCAGCGAAACTACTACCTGCCTCGAACCAGCCGTGGCACCTTCTGGGTGTTGAGCGTGCTGGACGACCTGGGCCTCACTAATGAGGACGTGCACATACGACGTGCTTGCGACTTTATGTTCGCACACCAACGCGAGAACGGTACCTTCTGTCGCCGTCAGCGAATCTCGGGGCAGGGGATGGTGTGGCAGGAGCACGCGAGCCCTTGTACCAACGCGCGCATCGTGCACTTCCTGATCCAGTTTGGCTATACCGACGACCCGCGCGTGCAAAAGGCCATAGACTGGCTCCTGCCGATCCAGCGAGACGATGGCATGTGGTTCTGCCGCGATGCTAGGGGGCGCGGCTGCCTGCGGGCCACCCTTGATGTCCTGCGCGTCGCAGCTCTAGACCCCCGGACTGCGGCTCATCCCGGAATCCCCCAGGCCGCTACTGCCGTCTGCAACCTGTTGATGGAGCCGCGTATGAGCCGTTATCACGTCGGCGATGCGTGGGGCACTTGGGAACGCCTCAAGTACCCGTACTTTGGTTTCAGTGTCATCAGTGCGCTTGATGCCCTGGCACGACTTGGCTACACGCTCGAACAACCCAAGATTGCCGCTGCAGAGGAGTATCTGCTGAGCAAACAGTTGCCCGACGGAACCTGGCCCTTGGATGAGAGCTGGCCCCGCCCACCCATCGACTTTGGCCAGCCGGGCAAGCCCAACAAGTGGTTAACGTTGGATGCCTTGCGCGTGGTCAAGCTGCTCCACAGTACAGACTGATGTTGAGGGATGCGGACAAACTCTTGTTGTGCTGTTTGGTATTATGTTGTGCACGCTCGCACTGGAACCCAAATGGCATAGACAAGATCAGTACCGACACGACTAAAGTACCTGAGCAAACCAAACTCACAACACACTCAACCTTATGAACACAAAGTTTAAATTGCTACTCATCTTAGTTTTGCTGGCGCTTTGTTTAGGTATCCCCACCCCGGGCATTACGACCAGCAGCTATGAACAAATAACCGGACCAAGTAACCTGACGCCGGAAAACACAGTCATCCTTGCAAACAGTATGGATGCGCGCTTTAGTCAGGATTTTTCAGTCCTGTTAAAGCACCTACGTCTGGAGTGGATCGTTCTGGACAGCACGGTCATGCCCGATTCTATCCAAGACAAAAACCTGGTGGTCCTTGGTCATCCCGATGCTGAGTATATCGGAGATTTGATTCGTGGAATGCTGACGCCGGAAGAGATCGAAAGTCTTCAGGCCGCTAGAGACCATCATGTTGTCCTTGAAAAAACGAGTCCCTGGATGGCGGCTCGTACCATTTACATTTGTTCCGGTGCCGATATGCTTTTGACGCGGAACGCTGCCGAGGAAGCGATCCGGGCCATTATCTCCAACGCGCCGCCAGTTTCTGATTGGATACGGACCAAGTACGATGCTGAGCTAGATGACAACCTGCGTGATTATGTGAAATCACTCCAATATGAGTGGGAGGATACCGAACTTTCACTTCAAGACCTGACAATGGATGTAGGAACTACGCCACGCAGGAATATCACCGCCCAGCAGGCGGCTAAAGATGTAGAGCGCCTGTTCTACCTTTTGTCCCACGGTTACTCCGGGTATGCGTTCTTCAACCAACAGGGGGATTTCGAACAGGCAAAGTCGCGCATCCTGCAAGAACTTTCTTCGCAATCCTCGTGGACCAGCGATGCTTTATCCCGCTTGCTTTATGAGCATCTCGATTTTATCGTTGACTGCCATATGACAATTGGGGATTACAGATTTGCAGAGCATCGCGATTTCTGGTACGACACACGGATAGAATTGATGCCTGGTCCTGATGGGTATCAATTTGCATCGGATGGCCCTATATACACGGCGGTATCCATCAACGGCGTGGATCCTGCATCCTTTCTGTATCCCTCCCTGAATCAAAAAGGGAAACCTATCTACCGGCTGGCCTTGCTCTCAACGGAAGAGCCGCCGCCCTTACGGTTGGTCGCTGCGAATGCGCAAGGTGAACATCGCTTTGAGGTCAAACTGCAAAGGTCGGATTTCGAGTACTACTCGGAGGATATTTTCCGCGAGGATATTCTGGGCGGTATTCCGGTTGTCCGCGTCCGTGGTTTTGGTGATTCTCATCCGGACGAACTCAACAGGTTTGTCGAGACGGCCAGCAGTCTCCGCGGTGAACCAGTGGTGATCGTTGACATCCGTGGTAACCGTGGTGGGAATGAACATTGGCCGATCAGTTGGATCCATCGGCTAACGGATCGGCGAGCAGAGTCGATATTTGCCTTTTCGGAGCTTGAAAGCAAGACCAGTATGGTCGGACGCGCCAATGCGTTCAATTACTGGTATAATGTAAGCGATGTATCTTCCTACAGCAGTCAAGTCGCACAATTCGCCAGTATCACAGAGGCGTTCGAGAACGGGACGAGACAACCGAGTTGGAGAGGTCCAATTTACCCTCAGATGCCATTGATCGCCAACGATACGACCGTTATCCTTATCACCAACGATCTGGTGGCATCTGCCGGAGAGGGGATGGTCCTGCGCATTTCTCAAGCCGAAAACGTGGTAGTGGTGGGAGAAAACACGATGGGTTGTCTGACGTTTGGCAACCTTTCAGCCCACCAGCTACCGCATTCGAGGTTGATGATTTGGATGCCGATCAATTTTGGGCTGTTTCTGGATCAAGAATTTCGGGAGGAAGTGGGACTCGAGCCCGATCTATGGGTACCTGCTGCCGATGCAGTCAACTTTACGGTGGCCGCCCTTCGCCAGGGCACGATCACCACTAGCCAACCTTTGCCTTTGGCGATTCTACAACAGGACTTTAGCCCTGAAGATCCAGGGGCCAGGGACAGACAAGCAACTGTCCAATTTCTGCTAGTTGTTGCAGGGTTCACTGCAGGTGGCCTGGTCTGGGCGTACTTTGCGCGTAAGACGCCATGGTTTGTGGCCGCAATTGGCGGTCTCTGGATCATAGCTGGAAGTGTGATGACAGTTAAGAAAAATCAGCCAGTCGGCACAGGATTTCTACTCGTGGGTATTATTTGCCTGGTCTGGGGTGGAGTCAATCTGTTAAAAGTGCGTCGAGGCGCTTGAATTTGAGGCCTAATACGAGTCTGTGACTCGTAAAATCTACAATGAAAGGATAGTTGACAATGAATTACCAACGGCGATTAGATGGTCTACGACAAGAGATGAGAAAAAAAGATATCGACTTGATGTTGTATGGGTCGTGTCCAAATTTCCAATATCTTACGGGAATTCAGGTGAATTGGCGGTTAGCGCCCGATCTCCGACCACCTGGAGATATAATCCTGGTTCCCCAATATGGAGAACCAGTTCTGATAATATCAGGAAACTATACTACCGACAGTTGCTCAATAAAAAACATTCATCAATATGAGCAGTCCACTGGGTATATGGCGATGCTGGACTCGATTATAAAAGGTCTATCTATAAAAGTACGAAGGCTAGCACTGGGATCCTATCTACCAATTCCAGCGGTAACAGCAGTAATAACGGTTACACAACACCCTGAATTGTGTGATGCTTCTCACCTAATGGATCATTTACGGATGATAAAGGAGTCGGAGGAGGTTGAAAACCTCCGCAAGGTGGCTCAGTTGACCGATGACGTAATGATGAACGTCATAGGAAACATTCAAGATGGTATTTCTCAAATCGATTTGATGCTAGAGATCGAGATGCAAGCTCGACGAATGGGTGCGACTGATGTGTCATTTGAACCTTGGGCGTGTTTCGTCAAATCCAGCTCTTCTAACACACATCAGGTATCCAAGAAGCCAGATAGTAGCGACCAGATATCGAATTATCCTCTCAATCAGGGCCTTACGGCAAATACGGCAATAACCTTTGATGTTGGTTTTGTGATGAATGGCTATTGCTCGGATTGGGGACGCAGTGTGTATTGGGGAACACCGTCAGAAAGTGTAAAAAACGCGCATACTGCTCTTCGACAATCAGTCGTAGAAACCGTGGCAGAATTAAAAGATGGCAACATGAGAGCGTGCGATGTCTACCCAGCCATAGAACAAAAACTAGACAGATTGGGATTTGGAGATCAAATGCGCGCCCGATTAGCATCTCGTAAAATTATGGGGCATCAGATAGGTACAGAAGTACACGAAAATCCCTGGCTCCGACCTGATGTTGATGATACGCTACGTGCGGGTATGGTGATGTGTATTGAACCAAAACTCTGGCTTCCTGGAGAATATTATTTCAGACTGGAAGAGATGGTGCACATCACCAAAACAGGTGCGGAATTTCTTACCAACTTTGATCGAGAAATGTTTGTACTCTAAAATGGCAGGAAAGGCTAATGGCAGCAGCAGAATCGCGTAAACCGCGTACGGCAAGGCCCGGAGACATTTGCGTGCTTTTGGAGCCTGTGGGAGATGAGATCACCAAGTTACGCCAGCTCCAGATGTCGCTCCAATCGCTTTATGGTGGTCGTCTGCACGAACGTGTCCACCTGACTTGTCAAAGATTCGAGCTTCAAGACGAACAGGGTTTATCTGACATAGTCCAGCATTTGGAAATCAACCTTGCTACTATCCGACCATTCCCTCTCACGGCTAACTCCCTAGCACAGATTAAGTCCCAGTTCTGGCGAACGCGACTTCTTCGATGGCGCATTCGAGTCACAGACGATGTGCGACGTTTTGCTCAGCTCGTTGAAGAAGGACTTATAGCAGCAGGGACTAGTCCACACTTCTCGCACGCCTCTGGGTGGGTGCCGACGCTCATTACGGCGCTTGAAGCAATTCTCAAGGTAGATTTTGAACATCGGCCGACCGACACAACATTTCCTCAGTATCTTTTCACTGGTCGGCAAGTTGTACTATCAAGGATAGCCGGGCGAAGGCAATTCGAAATTCTAAAGATAATCCAACTCACAGAGGAATCTCATTTGACGGATGCTTATTGAGTGTGCACTGGTGCAGGTCTGCATAACCGTCGCTGTACCTCACTGCCCTGTCGGGCGCGAAATCAGCATTGACTGGGTTATTGGCGGTGATGTTGGTTGCGGCCAGGCGCGTTTTGGGGCATACTAACCGGTGTTGAGAGAGCGGGAACGTACGCTCCGGGTGCGCTACGTAAGGACCAGTCGAAGATGGGTATGGGAAGCCATCAGCCGAAGGCAACGATTGCTTTCAGCAGCTTGGGCAAGCCTGTGCTGGCTGAAAAGCACAGGGCAGTAAGTAGGTCAGGCCGATAGCTCCTGTGGCAATTTCCCACTAACAGCAATCCCGACCGCCAGCAGCAGGGTGTCCACCACCAACTCCCCACCCCGCATCCCACCGCCCCTAGCCCAAGGAAACAAGTCAATGCACCACATGGACAGACCAGGGGAAGACGACGAGGGAGCGGGTTCAGATCACATCGGCGGCGTCGGAGGCAATGAGTAGGTCGGGCTGATAGGTCCTCTGTTTCGGCGGTGGTGAGCAATGGGGCAGGTCACGCCGATAACCTTTATGGCTTTATGGCAATCTGTGGGCACATCTTCTCATCTCCCAATCCAGGACCGTGCGCACACCAAACCAAAGCACACCAACAACACCGATCCCACCGCCAAGTCCCCCTCCCCGCACTCCACCGCCCCCGGCCCCAAGGGAACCAAGCCAATGCACTGCCTGGATAGAACAAGGGGAGACGGCGAGGGAGCGGAGTCACGTCGGCGGCGGAGGCAATGAGGCAGGTTAGGCCGATTCTTGTGGCAATCTGTGGGCGATCTAACGAAACTCCCGATTACCAACAACGGCAGTGCGCTCACCAAACCACACCGACGTCTTCACCAAGTCCAATCGTGTCTCTCTAATGAACTCTACCCCCTACTCCGGCAGTGGTACTATCTCCTCGCGGTCATCGTAGTACTTTACTATGACTGACTGTTCATCTGGGGCAATAATGACCTCACGCACCCCAGAGAAATGGTGGTCATCCCATGAGCCACTGCTTGTACTCAAGCTCGCTTCCATCTCTCCTTGGAATGTCATCACAACCTCCTTCGAGCGCATATCTACGACCTGGTAGTAGGTCGTTTGCTCCAACTCGTAGAGATCACCGTGGGGAGGACCCTCTTTCACCACTACCTCGAATCGACTCTTTGGTTGCTCGCTCATCTGTGTTCTCCTCACAAGAATCTACCGTTGTGCCCTCCAATCCCAATCCGAGAGGTACACGATCAATTTGCTCAGAAAATTGTACGTTCTCTCTCCCATGTTGTCAAACAGCGCCTACACCACAAGGCACAGCATCCCCCCCACAACGCACAGATCTCCCTGACCATGCACCCCACCGTCAACTCCCCCCGCCGCATTCCATCGCCCCTGGCCCGAGGTTCATTGCCAGGTTCTCTCACGGGGTAAAACGATGAGGTCCGAGGGATCGCTCCTCGGTTTCATCGGTGGCGAGCGATGGGGCGAGGCGAGGATCACCACCACAAACTACCAATCACCACGACAAGGCCAACCCGGTAGCAGCGGTCACCCCGCGCTTGTGGTCACAGACAACGCCATCCACCGCCCCTGGCACAAGGGAACAAAGCAATGCCCTGCCTGAGCAGACCAGGGAGAGACGGCGAGGGAGCGGACTGGGCTGCGTCGGTGGCGATCAGCAGTAGGACTCAATGTTCGCCCGGCTGCTCGACTTGAGCGCTCTCGCCAATGGGGGAACCTGGGTGGACAATGGGGTGACACTGCATCCCTCCAAGGTGTGGGGATGGCCCAAGTTGTCGTTACGTTCTTCAATTGAAGCTGCTACCACTGCATATTATCGGCGTGTGGGTGGGCCTGAAGTTTCGTTCATCGGGTAGTGAATCCCCTCCTGTGGGACAGTTACCGCTGTTCTAATGCACAATTGCCTTCCACGCCAAGTTGCGCTATACTCAAGTGCGGAGTACCTCACGAACAGCCCTTGGCCAAGGGCCAAGGCATCCAACTACGAGAGATCAAGGACTCGCAATGGACGCAAAAGAACTCATCACTCGATACAAATCCGGGGACCGCGACTTTCAGAACACGGATTTGAACAAGGCCGACCTGAACAGCGCCAGACTGAACGGCGCTGACCTGAGCAGAGCCAACTTGAGCGGTGCCGACCTGAGCCGGGCCAAGCTGAACGACGCCGACTTGCGTGAAACCAACCTGCATAACGCCAACCTGTACGAGGTCAATCTGAGACGAGCCAACTTGTGCGGGGCTGACCTGCAAAGAGCCTATTTGCTAAACGCTCACCTGAACGATGCTGATTTGCGGGATGCCGATCTGAGAGGTGCTCACCTGTTCCAAGTTTGCCTGGACAAGGCCAATCTAAGCGAGGCTGCCTTGAGCCGCTTTGATATGAAACAGGTCAGTTTGCGCGGGGCAGATCTGAGCAATGCCAATCTGCGAGGGACCGATCTGAAAAAGTCCGATCTGAGCAGAGCCAACCTGAGTGGTGCCGATCTGCGCCGGGCCGACCTGTGGGGATGCGATCTAACGCGGGCTAACCTCAGCGGAGCCGATTTGCGTGGAGCCAATCTGGGCTATACCGTGATGGACTCGGTGGACTTGACGGGGGCCACGGTTAACGACGAACAACTCATCGAGGCCAGAACCCTCAAGGGTGCGACGATGCCCGATGGGGCGAAGGCAAAGTGACGAGCAAGATTGCAAGTACAAGAAAATCCAGTATCCCCTCGACCGCTGGGCATAAAAAGGCGTGCATCAGTCTCTCTATTGCTCTCGCCACCCTCACCTTGACCTCGGCCAGATCATCACCATAAACAACACGCCGAACGTGCCGTTGTGGGCCACATGATTACACTTGTATCCGTTTCTCTTCTGTGCTAATGGGGTTCCTCGAAAAAGTGACACGAAAACAGGAAATTCGTGTATAATACCATTCGGAGGAATATGAGAACAAAAAGACGTACACACGTGAATTAAAGCCTGATTGAACGCGACCTAAACAATAGCACCGGCTATCTTTTGACTCCTAGGTTGGATACACTGATATGCATATCACACTCGCAACGAGACCAAGAGCGATGTGTTTACTATATTGAGCCATTTACAGTTGCCGTCATCATCACTTGAATAACTCTGCTATCAGAAGGAGGGGATCTCCGCCTAACTCGTTATCCACAAAATCGAGGGAACCTCAAAAACTATTTCCCAAAGCAACTAAATCTGACACTTTGTCCACCAATAGTAAGACGCCAATGAATTCTCAACCCCTCAGTTCCCGCTCAACCACAGATCTAGCCCACGCCTGCGCTCAACAGGCCAGCCGCCGACATACGTCGACGCCCGAGTTCGACTTTTGCTACGAACTGTTCCGGCGGGCCTTTGCATCTTTGCCTGACAACATCGCCTGGCAGGCCATCCTGAACCAGTACCAGAGACTGATCACCCACTGGCTGGGTCAGCACGCCACGGAGGATGCTGTCCAAGACGTATTCATACGATTTTGGAAGTCGCAACAAGGCGCTGTCTTTGCTTCCCGCTTTTCCAACATCCGCACCGTGATGGGTTATCTCAAGCGATGTGCTGTCACAGTACGCATCGAAAGTGGGCGAGCGGAAGAGAAACGGCACAAACTCGCTGAAAAACTGTCCAGCCTTGCCGATGAGGCTCAACTTGTCGCAGCACAAACCCCCGCAAGCCAAACACACGCTGAGATTGATTTCAAACAGTTTGTGCTTTCCAAGCTCAAAGACGAGAGAGAACAAGCCGTATTTGAACTGACCTATTACTACAACCTGACCCCGCGAGAGATTCAGGCCGAGAGACCCGACCTATTTCCCAACGCGCGAACAGTCTATCGCGTCAAAGAGAACTTGTTAAAGCGACTACATCGGGACCCAGAATTTCGGGAACGACGGGGGCAATCATCCGAAACTCGTGCCGACGATGGCGGAAATTAGGCACATTTGCCTGTTTAGTAAGGTAGGAATGACAAATGACTAAACTAACATGTATCAATCCAAACGAAATCCAGGAAGGAGACCTGATGGTCTATCTGCATGGAGAGGCCCCATCCCAAGTTGCCGAACACGTGACCCGCTGCTCCTTCTGTGCCGACCAGGTAGAACAATTGAGAATGGTAGACGCTCAATTGCTCTCCACCTTTTATCGTGATGCCTGTCCATCGCCCCAAGCCCTGGCCGACTTGAGCCTCAACCGGCTGTCGGCGACTGAAAAGCTGCGTGTGGCAGCCCACGTGCGTGGTTGTGCCGCCTGCACGAAAGAGACAACATCTGTGCGCGACTTGACCGACGAGTCACCGCCATCCCTCTTGGCCCGCCTGCGTGAGACATTGGCCCTGGCCCTGGTCGCCCGGCAGATTACTCCCGCGGCTGTCCCAGTACGAGGCCAGGGGTGGCAAGGTCGTTTCGAGACCGACGATCTGATCGTCACACTCCTTACCCAGGAGGGCAACCTGACCGGTCGAGTGCGACGTCGGGACGCTCCTTCCAGCACAGACTACAGAGGGCAAGCTTGGCTGCTGGGTAAAAAAACCGCGAAAGAGGATGTTCCACGCAGTAGAATTGACCGGTCTGGCCGTTTTCGGTTCACGGCACAGGAAACCGGGTCCTACGAGATGCTGTTGCAGGTTAATGAGCAGAGCATGGCGCTAGAGATGGTCCGGATCGAATGATGGATGCTGAAAAATTACTGACACAATTGCTCGCGGCGGAGGATAAGGAAAGACGTAAAAGAGTACTGGAGAAACACAAGCCATTAGAAACCATCTTCTTTCAACTACTCAAAGATCGCGTCCGCCAAGTGGTGCGGGAAGATAATCAAAAAGCACTGCGGATGACCGAGGTAGGGTTGGAGGCAGTCGAGTTCGCGGAGGAGCGAGGGGGCGTTGCCTGTGCCTGGTGGGCCAGGGGCAACGCTCTTTTGTTTGTAGGACAATACGACAATAGTCTGGCCGCCTACACGACCGCCATCTCTATCTATACCGGTCTCGATCAGGCGCAAGAGATCGCACAACTTGAAACCAACTGCATGCTCCCACTGATGTGGACCGGCCGTTACGCCCAAGCACAAGAGATGGGCCGCAGCGCGCTGGAGAAATTAGGGTAGTGGCCCATTACAATGCGGATAATTCAGCCACACCCCAGACAACGACCAAACAGCGTCCAGTACAGAAAAATGGCGTCCCAGACCCAAAACTGGGTACATGGAAGTCACAGACGCCGCATTTGGCGCCGTGCAGATGCGCTCACCCCTTCGTTTTCTCCCCGGTGACGCACTCCTCCCTAAGCCGCTGTCGCCTCCTGTCGCCACGGGGGCACTCGAAAGAGCAGAAACTCGCCCA
>JAAEPW010000871.1 GCA_024232355.1 Chloroflexota bacterium
ATTGGAAACTGAGCGCTTTCTCCAACAGAGGTGGTAGATGGCATCCGTTCTCGCAAGTGTGGCAGGTCAGCCGCTCTGTGGCGATATACCCTCAGTCGTTACTTTTTCCCAAGAATAGGTTATACAGTAACAACCTAAACCTATGAGAAAGAAGAGAAAGATAGCTAGGAAGCTGGCCGCCGCAGTGGCCTACCTGCGCACATCGAGTGCCGCCAATGTCGGGGGGCGGACAAGGACAGCGACAAGCGTCAGCGTGACGCCATCATCCAGGGAATTACCGGTCAGAGAAAACCGCGTTAGTGTCTAGCCTCATGGAAACTGAAGGAGATCAACTATGCGCACTATCGTCTTTGCACTGTCGCTCTTTGCGGTCCTGGCACCTACGGCGGCGGTAGCTCATCAATGCCCAATAACCCATCCGGACTGCCACTACATCCACTGCGGCCCGATGGGCTGCCCTAAATAGCCATTCAGGGTGTGATCTGCCGATCACCTGTTTCAGAGGCGCTAAACGTCACGTCCGTGAGTTGCGCTGGAAGGCCGTAATTTACTTAAGGTGGCGCTTTCCAGGGACTGCCGGCGCGAGGGACGCTTCCGATAGCCCTACTCACGCTCGCTGATCCTGCGAATGCAGGTGGCGCAGCGGTAGCGCTGAGTTCCAGCGTGAAGTGCAACACGACTGGCCTTGACCCGAATCAGCAAATCACTGCCCACTGGCTTCATCGAGAATGATGTAGAAACCAGACCGACGCTTACAAAAGCAAAGGCCCCGGACGCGACTAACGTCTAGGGCCTTAGGAACGTCTTGAAGCACATTCGTGAAAACCGACAATCACGAAAGTCTCACTGTTCTGCGCGCGCGTCAATGCTTTTGAAGGCGGCGGCCCACTTAATTAAGGGGCACGCCATGCTTACAACGCAGCTAGAGAGCGCCATCGAAGGCGCTTATCTCCACCAGCTAGACTACCTATCGCGGGACTTGTGGAAAGCCTACGAGGCCGAACTGGTGGGCGACGACCAAGCCCAGCGTCTTGCCGAGCTAATACATAGCCGCCGAGAGGCCCTCAGAGAGGCTCACAGAGCCGGAGAGAGGGGGGGCGCTTCACCTAGGCGTTTCAAATCACTTTCTGAAATCGTTGCACAAGAAACGGCTCACAGCGGTGCATAATGTTTCTACTGACATTCGGGGATCACAAGCGAAGGGGTTCCTGTCAGCTTGACCAGATCCAAGGACGCACCATATTTATTAAACTAAGGCAGCTTCATCAAACTAAGGCAGCGCCGCTCAGGCGAGTTTCAACAAG
>JAAEPW010000872.1 GCA_024232355.1 Chloroflexota bacterium
GCATGGCGCACGCGCCGCAATAACCACAACGACAAAGCCGACTGGCGCTTTACAACCGCCAACGCGCGCATCAGGCTGAAAAGCCTGTACCCATCGCTTTAGGAGATTCAGACCACTAGTGCCGGGCTCACTTTAGACCTGCGACGAATGCGTCCTCTATTTGATCGAACAATTCCGGCGAGAGCTCACCCGTCTCTGGAAGATTGCGGTCCCGCTGGAACGTGCTGATCGCGCGTGAGGTGTTCTCGCCCGTCGATGGGACCTGATGCATAGCCGAGCTTCGCGAGCATCTGCTGCGCGCGCTGCACAAAATCCTACTCCTGCTCGGCTGCCATCTCCTCCTGCATTTGCTCATTTTGCTCCATTTGCCAGCGCAACATAGCTTCCTCCCAATCTTCGGCTAATCGCTCATAAAGCTCCTGATTGCCGCTGTCGTGAAGCAAGACCCTAGAAGCCAATGCGCCCCCTGTGCCCCATCTGATGCGATCAATTAAACGGCACGTTGACCCATAGCGAGCCGCCATAGGACTGAAAGTCACCCCCGCCAAGACCGTCGTAGTTGCCAGCAGCGCGCAGGCTCCATCCCGATGGCATGTTGACCAGAAGGCCGCCTGCTATCTTGGCCCGGCTCTCATCGGTCTGGTGCAGAACGCCATCGATCACAAGGGCATCGGTGTCAAAGTTCCAGATGCCTTCAATCCCCACCATCGGTTCAATGGTTGTGCCGTTATGCATCTGTATCGAATAGGCCAGCTCCGCCCCACCCGTCAGGCGGCCGATGTTGACAGACCCCCCGGTCACCTCCTGGTATAAGCTGTTGGTGTAGGTGCCATAGGCCTCATAACCGTAGGCTAAGCCAAGCTCCGGCGACAGACGCCAGGCATCATAGGTGTAAACACCTGTCAGCGTGGCCGTAGCCAACCACCGGTCCGTCTCAAAGCTGCCGTTCCTAAAGCCCAAACCCTCATCGCGCAGCCAGATGTCATTGTCCGACCGGCCCCAGGCCGCACGGGTATCAAAAAACAGGTTATCTAAAAGCCTCACCCCAAAATAAGGCCCCGCCATCCAACCCGTCCCGTCAATCTCACCGGTGCGCTCAGACCCATTGATGTCTTCTTTTGTATCGTCCACCTGGACGAGAGCTCCAACCAGCACGCCTGGGGCTAGAACATAGTCGGCGCCTACATAGACAACCCCAAAATCACCCTCTCGGTTAATCCCCCCAATATCGTCGGTGTAACCGCTGAACTGCCCCTCAACCCAAAGGTCGAACCCTGTGCGAGGTTCTTGTAAGGGGGTAAGACCTGAGACCTCGGACAAGCTCAGGCCGGCAGCCTCCAACTTCTTCTGATACCCCAGCGCCTCAGCTTCAGCCGCTTTGGCTCTCATCTCACTTAAAGACGTGCCAAACTTAAACGACGAGCTCTGCCCTAAGCCCAGCGGCGTTAGTTGACCGGCTAACATCGAAAACAGCGCCGTCGAGCTCGAGGCCGGTCCCGTTGTGGGCATCCCAAGCGCGCCCTGGCCCATAACGTCATCTGTGTGCAACGGAAACTGCCACAGGGCGCCCGGCGCAGACGGCACAGGATCATCGTTGAGCGCAGGACCAGGCGACATCATAACGCTACCTGTCATCCCACCAGAACTATACGGCAACGAGGAGCGGCCAGACTCACCGGCGGCAAGTAGCGTGGTCTCACTGTTGGGCACAGAACCGAGCGGACCTGCCGCCCCAACACTTGCTGCTCCAGGATCAACAGGTTCAGAGCCGGAGAACTTTAAAGCATCATCCTGCGAGCTGCGTTGGTCAGATGTCTGCAAACGGCGCAGCAGACGTGAACGATCCGGACCATGGCTTAAAAGGTTGTCCACACGGCGGTAGATAAAACGACGCGTCTCTTCCGCCATCGCCTCATCAACCGCATCAAAGCGCGCTGTAAAGGTACACGTGACGTCTTCGCCAGAGGCTAAATTTACACTGACCGCGTTGTTATCGCTGATCTCATGGCCACCATCACAGGAGATCGATGCTAATGACCACGCCTTGTTGGGCTGAGAGACTTGAGAAATCGCATACCGACCCGACTGAAGATCAGTGAACCTCTGCTTGTAGCGCCTACCGCTTGGTAATGAAAAAACCTCAAAGTCTCCCGCAAACCCAAACCTCTGATTGCGACGCAACGAGCCATCCTCAAGGCCAAGCACAACCGTGATCGAGCCTACGGGTACTGTGTGCGTGTTCGTGAACATGCACGATGTCGTATCGCCCTCTGTCACAGGAACTGTGACTGGGCCCTCATATTGATTTCCGATTTTGCAGCTGCCCTCGACCGACAACGTCCACTCGGCCGCGGAGCCAACAGCCGGGGCAATATCGAGAAAGGCGACGTCTGTCGGCACGTTATTTACTACGGCTTCCTCATTGTTGCGCAACGTGCCGCGATACAATTCATTATCGTACACATCTTTAAGTACGTACTCGAACTCTTCACCGTCGCC
>JAAEPW010000873.1 GCA_024232355.1 Chloroflexota bacterium
ATCTCCAAGGTCAGGTTTGTACTTGGCAGTGAAAAGTAGTTGACTTAGTGTAACCTGCGGTGTTGTAGCGGATCATAAAGTTTCTATCGCTGGTTAAGGGTCGAGTTTATGAGCGATCGTGATGGGCTGAAGCAAGTGTATGTTTGGGGGACAGTAGTGCCGGTTCGTTCGCATGGTCGAGCAGGCCCGCTAACCAAGGCTTCCACCCGACTTGGCTATGTGCGACCAGATAAGGATTGTTGATGGAGTACTACGAAAAGGCCCTGTGGTGTTCAGGTGTTCCTTCGGCAAGCTCAGGACAGGCTCCTACCCAGGCATGCATTGCTGGTAACGGCTTTGTGCAAAGCCCTGGGGACAACGGCCAAAACCTGCTAGCCCAATGCGGGGGCGGTCTAGGGAAGCACCGGAAGGTTGAACATATGTGAAGGGTTGAACATCTCGTGAGTCGGAAGCGGCCAAAGAGGCTGATAGGCCGTAGCCAAAATGGCAAAGTGGGGCGGACCGTCTGAGATAGCGGCAGGCGGCAACACCCGAAGACCCCACCGGGAGAGAGCCTCTTCCTACGGAACGTAGGCCCTGACCGGAGCGCATCTCCACAGCAGTCAACGCGGATAAACAGCATCCGTAAGTAAGCCCGATGCGCCCCACACCCGTCAGGGGAGTGG
>JAAEPW010000874.1 GCA_024232355.1 Chloroflexota bacterium
GTGGACTGCGCTGCTCGGCCACGAACTTGATGCCATTGGTGGGAGTGCCTGCGATGAGCCCGGTGGAGCGCGTCCAGGATGTGTAAGCGCGCAGGGCGGCGATGCGCCGGTTGGCGGTGGCGGGAGCCAGGCCCCGAGTTGTGATCATCCACTGGCGGTATTCGCGCATGTCTGTGGGAGTGAGTGTCTCCGGCGTGAGCGATTGGCCGTTGGTTTGGGTAAACCAGCGGGTGAAATGGGACAAGTCGGCGGTGTAGGCTTGGACAGTACGAGGGCTGCGATCCCGTTCTACGAGCCAGTTTTGGAATGGTTGAATGGTTTCGTTCATCGTTTGGTTCTCCAACTTGTGCGACGCGAAAAATGATAGATAAATGGGTCAAAAACAACGCTTATACGTCGTGTTCGCGGGCTGCAACGACGGCCAAAGGGTCTTATGTACGGCGATTATAGGGTATGACGACGCATAAGAGAAGTGTCTGGGGATGGTATGGGGTGACGTGGACTGTCGAGATCAAAGATCTTGGCATATTTTTGTGGGTCAGTTGGGGCAAATCGTCTTTAACCCAAACCTGAAAAACTTTCTAAACTACCTTATCCGAAACTGGCTGTTGTCAAGAACCGATAATGTGCGCAGCAGGAGTGCCGGGATTCACTCCCTCAAGTGACATCATACAAATCAGCCCGGAGACATTCTCCGGGCCGATTTCTTTCGATTGGCCCAATCGATCTTGCACTAGACGTTCGAGAGAAACAAACGCCCTCGTTCCACCAGCACAACCAAACGCCCCGGTGCAAAAGATGCACCGGGGCGTCGTGTGTGTGAATCCGAGTTCGACAACTAATAGTTCCTGAGCACCAACGGCAAATAAATCTCATAGCCGTCCGACACAAAAGTAGCCGTGACCGTTACATCCCCCGTCATCGTGATACTGAACGGGTTGCTCGTACTGACCACATCGCCGCTCCAACCCTCGAACTGCCACCCGACGTCCGGCGTGGCGATCAGGATGAGCACGGTGCCAGAGATGTACGTTCCGCCCGCCGGGTCCACCGTGCCACTGCCGACGGTGTGAACAGTCAGGGTGTAGGTGACGGGTGGCGTGGTGCTAAAGGTGGCAGTGACAGCCTTGTCCTCGTCCATCACGAGCGTTTCCGGGTTGTTGGCGCTGAGCAGATCGCCGGTCCAGCCGCCAAAGTAAGAGCCGGGGGCTGGCGTGGCTGTCAGGGTGACGCCGGTGTTGTGATTGTAGACGCCGCCCAAGGGATCGAGGTCTACCGTGCCTGTGCCATCGCCCGTGGTAGTGATGGTGAGGGTGTAGGTCAGCAGGTCAAAAGTAGCGGTGACGTCTTGGGCCGTGTTCATAGTGACCACGCAGGCCCCACTGCCGGTACACGCGCCGCCCCACCCGGCGAAGGTGCTGCCGGTATCTGCCACCGCCGTCAGGGTGACGACGGTGGTCTCAAGGTAAAAGGCGGTACAATCTATGCCACAATCAATGCCGGCGGGCACGCTGGTGACGCGGCCACTGCCGCTGCCGTCGGTGGTGACGGTGAGCAAGTAGTGTGGTTGGCCGGACGAAAAGGTAGCCGTCAGCACCGTGTTCGCCGCCATCGTGAGGGACAGCGGATTGCTCGTGCTGACCACATCCCCAGACCAGCCGTCAAAGTCCCAACCGCCATCTGGCGCAGCGGTGAGGCTGATGCTTGAACTGGCCACCAAGACGATCTGGGTGTAGACGCGCGTGACGGTGGGCGTGATGGGTGTCTCGGAGCTAATGTTTGGAGTTTGGACAAAGTTAAGCGTTAGCTGTACCTTTACAAAATTGCAACGAGGCAACATAATTGCGATATGATAACAGAAAAAGTTGCTCGAGAAAATGTTCGTCAGTTTCGCGCCGATGTATACGGAACTTTCCAGAA
>JAAEPW010000875.1 GCA_024232355.1 Chloroflexota bacterium
GGCCAGTATGGCTATGATCGTCGTATTGCGGGGATGTTTTTTTCGACCGGCCACAAACTTTTCTGGCGCGCATTTTAACCGTGGCGCTAATGCCTTGTGGCTGGGAGTAGAGTGGGTCAACGAGCCCCACGACGAGTCGGAAATCATTGCCCTGGCCGACGACCTGCAGCGGCGACAGATTAGGGATGTGTACGTCTTTGTCAGCTATCTTCGAGCTGATGGTGAGTTCAATCCAACTTTTGCCCACGCGGCCGAATTTATCAGGGTGCTCAAGACAGCCCAGCCTGACTCGAGTGTACAAGCGTGGATTGGCTTGCCCCTGGCCCAATCGGGACTTTTTAGCAGTGGGTACGTCGACCTGGGCGACCCTGCCACCAGGCAAAAGGTTGCGGCGTTTTGCGCTGACATCGTTCGCGAGGCGGGATTCGATGGCGTGCATCTGGACCCCGAGCCGGTGCCTACCGGCGATACAGATGTCTTGACCCTTTTGGAACAGGTTCGTTCCGCGATTGGCGTCACCAGGACCCTTTCGATGGCGACGCGTCGTATCTTGCCTATCCTTTCGGACAGTCGGTTGCCGTTGATGGGGCAGATGGCGTGGCGTGCCAGTTATTATCGGGAGATTGCCCAGCGTGTGGATCAGATTGCCGTGATGACGTATGATAGCGCCATGCCGCTGTCCTCTTTGTATCGGCAGTGGGTGCGTTTTCAGGTCATTGAAATCAGTCGCGCCGTAGACGGTACGGGCGTAGAGTTGTTGATCGGCTTGCCAACGTATGATGAAAAGACCAGCACTCACTGGCCGTCTGCGGAACACATTGCCAGTGGCTTGCAAGGTGTGATACATGGGTTGAACGATGCCAAAGCCAAGCCATCGACTGTCACTGGCGTGGCGCTCTATGCACACTGGGATACGGACTCGACCGAGTGGGAAATCTATGAATCTCTCTGGTTGGGACATTGACTTGGTGTCGGGAGACCGACTCGACCGTGTGGACGACAGGTTTCCTTGGTTGGGGCGTTGGTCTAGATTTTTCTTCGTCTTTCCTCCAACTCTCTTAGTTGTTCTAGTGATGCTCCCGACAGCCACGTAAACAAAGCGAACCTTAGCTCTCTCTGCAAGCTGCGCGATTTCCTTTGTTTGGCTACCTGGTGTAAAATAGGGGGAAAGGGGCGCCTTTTTTGCCCTGCTGGCGATGGCGCATTAGTGGTCGTCGAGGCCGCTTGAGAAAACGAGTTGTGCGGGAGGAACAGAATGGATCGAGTCGCACCTTATGGTTCTTGGAAATCGCC
>JAAEPW010000876.1 GCA_024232355.1 Chloroflexota bacterium
GTCTATGACCCATTGCTGGGTGGTCAACAATTCACTACGGACCGTGTGCCCGCTTTCCGGGTGATAGACCGTGACCTGATATGCCTGGCCCGCACCCAACGAGCTATTCCATTCAAAGATGATCGGGTTCTGATATTCCCTCCCCTGGAGAGGCGCTAATAGTTCCGGCGGGGCACCCGTGGACATTGGCGTGCGCGTCGCTGGCTGGACCGGTGGTCCTATGATCGCCAGCGCTGTCGATGTGGGCGTCGCTGTCCGGGTTGGTATTCTTGCTGTCGGTGATGGCGTTGGTGTCGGTGTGAATGGGTCAGTTGCAATCGGGGCAACTGTTGGGCTAACGCTTGGCTCGGGTGCAGGCGTGCTGGTTGCACTTGGGGTGGCGCTTGGAATAACGCTCGGCGTGGGTGACCCTCCCGGGGCACACGCAACCAGAAACAGTAGCAAGAGAAGCGTTACCCAGTTGTAATAGATCGACGCGCTCATTTTCCTGCCAGATTCCGTCGCGATTGCAATCATCCCAGTTCATCAACCCAAACCGTTCTGCCCTGTAGCCACTGTGTGTCTGTGAAAGTAATGATCCATCTCTATTATACTCGACAACTATCAGTGCACAAATGCCCCACGGCAGAGTGGGGGCTTTATCCGGGTCTTGCAGTCAAATAGCACAACGTTATTTCGAATAACGCCCTGGTTTAACGCAATTGTAACCGAGCCTTTATACCAGGAGGGAACAATCACTTGTAAAATAATACTGTCGCATTTACTAAAATACACACACAAGCAACCTGATTTTCCTTGGAGGTTTTACCATGCTCAAGCGCAGCTTTGTCCTCATTGGAGCAATTGTCTCTGGTCTGTTGACCCTGTTACTTCTGTTGGGCTTTCTTTCATCCCCCACCTCGGTCGCTCGCGCCGCTATGGCTCGTGCTGAAAATAACCCAGGCGTCAGTGATACAACAGCAGTCCCTCTTGGCGTCTCAAGCATTCCATCGGGTTGTATTGTCATCACCGAGATCACCGCTAGCGTCACCTGGACCCAGCCTTGCTACGTGGTGATGAACACGGTGCGGGTCCCAATCACTGCCGTCTTGACGATTTCCCCGCTCACCAGCACGCGGGTCCACGTCCAAAAGGGCGCGCAGATTCAGGTATTCGGGAGGCTGGACGCCATAGGTGGACCTGGGGGAATCACTTTTACGTCGATCATCAGTTCCCCTGAACTGGCTGATTATTGGCAAGGCATCTTTATCGACGAGAATGCCGTGGGGACCCGGATACAGTCGGCGACCATCCAGTACGCCCGCATTGGTGTCGACATTGACGATACAGATAACATCACCATCACCTCCAACGTCTTTCGTCACAATGGCAATGGCGGTAGTCGGGATGGTGCTATCGGTGGCGATACCGATGGCTCACTCATAGCTCATAATCATATCTATAGTTGCAGCCGGGGCATCGCCTTGCACGAGTCTCATGGGAATCAGATTCTCGACAACACCATTCACGACGTCGAACTCTACGGCATCATCTTTATAGAGGACACAACCTTTGGCGGTTCGGGAAACTATATCGCCGACAACACAATTCATCACTGTGGTAAAGATGGCCTGCGGCTCGAACGCGGGTATGAAAATATCGTGTCTCGTAACACAATCTACCAAAGCGTGCTGCTCACCGACACAAACCCTGACCCTGCTGGCGCAATCTACTTGTCCAACCAGGCCATGCTCAGTGTGACCCATAACCACATCTATAGCAACGGCAGGGAGACAAACTATCCAGCCGCTCTCTATATCCCCCAGGCGCGCTTGTGGAGTCTGTATCTCAATGTGTGGCATAACGTCATCCACGACGAGCATACTGACGCTATCGAATATAGCACCGAAGACGGAGGCAAAACTGATCCAGAGATGACCAACAATGCCCTGTGCTCAGTTCCTAGCACTACCTACGAGCTACGCAATAATCACACCCCCACCCCCACCATTGATGCCCGGCACACGTGGTGGGGCACGAACGCTCCAAAGGCCGGTAACAATTATACCGGATCTGTTAACGTCACCCCCTGGATCAGCCTCAATCTCACCATCTCTCCCAGCAAGGTGTTTGCCAACGGAAAATCTCCCGCCATTGTGACGCTCACGTTGCGAGACAGTGCTGGAAACACCGTGCCCCCACCCGCCCGTGGGATCGAGTTGACGAGCAGTTTGGGCACACTCGCTTCAACCTACGTCGTCGTGAACGATGCAGGCATCACCACGACTGTCCTGACTTCTTCCGAGGCGGGAACGGCCACTGTCACCGCCACCGCCTTTTGCAATTACTCTGTCACTGCCACGGTCGTATTTACTAGACCTGACGACACAATAGTAGATGTGGTCGTGATCAAGGACGATGACGTTGGGTCAACGTCGCCCATAGTTCCCGGCCTGGCAGACCACAAACAGGCCGCCGTGAACGACCTACTGGAAACGGCGCGCGGATATGCCCCACTGGGCGCAGCCCAGCACCGCGAGTGTGTCTATCCGGGCGACCTGGTCACGTATACCATCGCCGTCGTGAACGAAGGCAAGTCCACAGCCACCAACGTCGTATTGACCGAGACAATGACCAAGACCATGCCCTGGCACGCCGACTTTATGTTCAGGGACTTTGGCTGGACCAAAGTCAACAGCCAGACCTTTACCATGACGTTAGGCTCGCTGCCCCCGCGCACAGGCGTCATCACCTACTTTGTCGTGCGGGTCACCGACACACTGCCCATATCGGTGAACAACCTGGTCAACCGGATCTGCGTCGGGAGCGATCAGAAGGATAGCTATCTCGGCGACAACTGCAATTATGAAGACACGCCGATCTGCCCGGTTCCCGACGTGACGATCTCCAAATCGGCAGTACCCACCCAGGTCTTGCCCGGTGACATCGTCACCTACACTGCCACATATAGCAACAACGGTTCAGCGGACGCTCAAAACGTGTTCATCACAGACACCTTGCCGGACGAGATGATCTTTGGCGGTGTAGTGAGTGAGATACCGCCCTTGTTTGGCCCGACGCAAACGGGGCAACTGGTGACCTGGTACACACCGACCCTGCTGGCGGGTCACAGTGGCTCCATCATCTTTACGGCCACAGTCACCACCACTACCCATTGCAGCGACACGCTCGTCAATATCATAAGCATCACGACCAGCACACCCGAATACAACACTGCGAACAATACCTACTCTGAATCGGTACACATCATCGGCGCCGACGTGATCATCACCAAGACCACGCCGCTGACTCAAGTTTTGCGCGGCGCTCGGCTGCCCTACACCATCACCTACTGCAACGTTGGCGACGCCACGGCTGAAAACGTGATCATCACCGACACACCCTCTCGCTGTCTCATACCGATCGAGCCACTGACACGCGACGTTGGCCCGCTGCTGCCCGGAGACTGCGACAATTTTATCTTGCCCTTTACGGTCAGTCTCGCGGCCCCTTGCAGCACGACGCTGACCAACACTGTCCGCATCACGACCACCACGCCCGAATGTAATGTCACGAACAACGAGGACCACGAGTCGTCCGTACACGTCATTGGCACTGACGTAACCATCACCAAGACGACGGAACTGACGCAGGCGTCAACCGGCGATCTATTGACCTACACGATCACATACGCCAATATTGGCAGCGCGCCAGCCGAAAATGTGGTCATCACGGATACTCTCCCACCTTTTACTCGCTACGTCACCGACACCAGTGGGTTGACTATCACCACTTCGACGAGTCGCCTGACCTGGACGGTGGGCACTATGCCCGCCGACTCGACCATTAGTTTCACGTTGGTACTCTCTGTAGAGCACAATATTGAGGTATGTTATCAAGATCAGTTAACCAATACGATCCACATCACGACCGGCACGCCCGAGTGCGACTATACCAACAACAAAGATTCGGTATCAATCGATATCCATATTGATTGTGTCGATCTGATCGTGATCAAGGATGACGACGTTGGCCCGACGTCGTCCACAGTTCCCGACCCGGCAGCCGGTGTGGACAAAAGATTGCACATGCTTCGCGGGCGGATCGAGAACTTGCTTGCATCCGAAAGTCCGAAACTCTACAAAATCTACATACCCTATACGCCCCGTATCCCGCCACTTCCGATAAAGGGCACACATCGCGAGTGCGTCAACCCTGGCGATCTGGTCACCTATACCATTCCTCTCGTCAACGCCGGTCCCTATACGGCAACCAACGTCGTGCTGACCGACGAGATGACCAGGACAATGCCCTGGCACGTATCTTATGTGGGCGGTTCCAAC
>JAAEPW010000877.1 GCA_024232355.1 Chloroflexota bacterium
GCTGATGATCTCCATGCGGTCGGAGAACATGCGCACCTCGATGCGCCGCCCGCCCAGCCGGTAATCACGGTGAGCCACGGCGTTGACCAACGCCTCGCGCACAGCCGAGACCGGGTACTCGGTGCGCTCCTCTCGCTCCAACCCGGTGACGACGGCCCCGATGCGCATCTCTTCGCCCACGACCTCCCACGTGCGCTGGATGATGCGCGCCAACGGCCCGCCAATCTCCTCGCGGCGGCCATAGCCCGGCTGTCCCGTCTCGCCCCGGGGCAGCGTGCCGACGAATTTGACGAACGTCAACCCGCTCTGGGGCAGGAACGCCTGGGGGTTGCGGGCAAACATCAGCACGCCCGTGACGGTAGGATGTCCGTTCCTGTCCAAGGCCCCAATTTCGATCAGTAGATCGTCCACCGGGTGCGTCCACTCGCGGTGCTGGCGTTCCTCCCACTTGGCGACAAACTCGGCGATCACGTCATCGTCAAAGTCCGCCCGCTGCGCGCCGGGCGCAACCTCCGACTCAAAGTCGCCGACGGATTTTGTGGCTGCCAGTTGGCGAACCTGGTCGCCGCTGAGGGGGCGGTTTTCCACGCCAGCGCGGACCAACACACGTCCATCGGACAGGCTGTGGAGTTCGGGGCTGCGAGCGACAAAGATGGCAAAGGCCAGGCCGTCTTCCGCCGCCGCCTGGTGCCAGCGTATCTCGACCGGCGGACGGCACTCTTGCGCGGCGGCCCGCAGCACCCCTTCGACCTCGTCCTCGTAGACCTGCCCTGTGGCCTGTCCGTCCTCGTCCACGCCGATGAGAATCGTGCCGCCGTCCGAGTTGGCGAGTGCCACCATCGTCTCTGCCAGCAGTTGGGGTTCCGGATCGGGTATGACGGCCAACATCTGGCCGGGGCGGCGGTCATAAGGGCTAGCTTGCATTTTTTCTCCTCTCTAGTTTTCTGGTCTCGGGAATGATTTTCACCATAGCGGCCTTCCGTTCAAGCAGTAATCTGGCGCAAAATTGTAGAGTCTTTGATCTTTTTATCCTCAGCCAAGAGAAATGCTTTGCTCAGAATAAGTGCCATTGTGTTGTCGCCCTCAAATGGTAGGAACACTTTACCTGCCTGACCTTTGCTTGCTGCGCCTCGCGCGGGCACGATGCAAAGATACTGATCGTTTGGCGACATTAGAATGTTACTGCTGCCCAGATGAATCTTGTATGTGCGGATGTCGCCGCGCACACATAGAAACTTGTCTGTCAGTTCACAGCGGTCGGCAATTTTCAACCATGGAATCAGCGACTCGAGCACCTGTTTCCGCGTCTTGGCTGCTGCCGACAACTCGCCAAATGAATAGCGGTGCCAGTAATTGTAATGCTGTACCTCAGGTCCACCATCTATCCAGTTTGGATCATTTCCTATGCTAGCCACGCCCACAAACAAATCCACATCCCGCATCACTTCTGTGAACATCAAGGGAGGAATATCCTCAAGTGGAATTGGTTCACCTGGCTCCGTTGTTCTATAGTCTGCATAGTACCCGCCGCCAGCAGCATGTGCATAGTGCTCTGGAGTGTCAATCGGATGAAAACGGACTTGGTCTGTGGTCAAATACAGCCAAGTACCGGTCACTGTTGTGTCGGTACCATAGTTATCACCAATCCCTTCAATCCAAAACTCGGCTCGAATCCCCCACGACGGTAACCGCCGAGTTGCAGGTGGATACACGTCATCAACCATCAATCTTAGCTTATTCTTCCAATTGCGTGCACCACACAGTGCATTGAATTGATGCTGCTTGATAATGTGCGCGGCGAAACGATTGGAGTAAACACGCGTATCACGCTCGGCGTCTGTTAGCAGATATATCTCGCGGTGCGCCTGCTTGAATGGTTGTTGAACTGTATACTCAATCAGCCAGTTTCGCCACGCCACTATAGTTTCTGTTGTCTCATTAATTGGATGCCACAACTCGACCTGTACTGAGTCACTCAACCAATCTATCACAGTTCCATCGTGCGTGACAAAACGTTCATCATACCAGATGCCTGCCTCGACGCGGTCACTGTCACTGAATTTCCAGATGATGCGCCGCGCCAAGGTACCCACCAGCGGATGGTCCAGATACCGTGCCCGCCACGTGGAAAAGTCCCACCTTTTCTGCTCGAGATACAGATTTTCGATGCGACTACGCTGGGCCGGTATCATCTTTCTGACATCTTTGACAGCCTGCTTTAGACTTTTTAACTCTTCGGCATAACTCTCTTTGACTGCTTTCGGAACGGATTTCTGGGGTTTGCCATCCGGTCTGATCCAACGTAACTGTACCGTGCTACCCGTTACCACTAGCTCTGCGGTGTACTCGCCAAGTTGTTCGCGCCGTAAGCCTACTTTTTCCATCTCATACGCTGGTACTGCCATCTCTTCGATCTCATCCTGAGGCAAGCCAGCACGTTCTGCCGCTTTTGTCAGTGCCTTCTCAATACCTTTTTGCGCTGTGCCATATTTGACCCTGACTTTTAGCAATGCCAATTGTCCAACGCTCTCTAGTCCTGGCATTTGCCCCAACGCCCAGACGCAAGCGTTGCCTACCCTGACGCATCGTGGTCCTCTCCCCGGCGCCTTACGATACGCCGATAACGCCAAAGTTGTCAACGCCCGAGCCAATTCCTGGTCCTCTTTTTTGGCGCACAACCAGACCATTCCTTTGAGAACATCTGCATTTCTCTCGTGCAAGAGTAGGTTTGGATCAGGTTGCCAGCTAGACCATGAACTGATAACCTGTGTCCGGGGCTTGTCAACCAACGGGAACCACTCTAGCATAGACTGCTTAAATGCATCGAATCCAACTTTGTTGAGCAATGATTCGGCTTGCTTTGACCACTTTGCAGTTGGCTTTGACCCGCTTGCACTTGCGCAAACGTTGACCAACTCAACCCACACAGACTGAACATCACTGTTCATTGCTTCGACATCGTGGATTGCTGCGTCGGACCACGCTTCACCTTCAACAATCGCTAAGGATGTATCTTCCAAGTTGCCCAGGTCTTTTAACCTGCCCGCCCATCTGCGCGTCTCGGCAGTGCTATACCCAGATCCCAACCGTGCAACAATACCCTTGATTCTTTTCTGAATATCGGTTGTGAGCGCATACTCTTTGAGATAGTTCTCAACTACCTTGATCATCTGTGGCGCACCACACCAGTAAGCAATCTCTTGATGCCCTGACCAGGTGAGCAATGTTACAACATCGTCGTGGTCCAATGGGAGTTTACGCCTGAGAAGTTGAAGCATCGCACCTCGAACATTTTCGATGCGGCGACCCCTTTGAGTTGCTGGTGAGGGCTTGCTCTTGAGCGCTTTACGCAGCGTGCTCGTGACCTTGGAGCCTAGTCCCTTGCGTGGTAGATGCTCTCCATGTTCGAGCCACTGTGCCATCGTCACTACAAACAATCTTTGGTCTTGGCGACTTGCCGCCAAGATTTCCTGACCAATCTTGGAGTCCTTGAGTTTGAAGCGATGGTACGACGGCTCCTGTTCCTCGGCAGCCAAAGTCTCAATCAGTGCAATATAGTCGTCGGGAAACTGATACTCAGTTTGCCCCATATTAGCCTCCGGCCAATGGAATGAGTTTGAGGAATGTCACCGTAGTATCTGGTTGAATCTCAATCATTTGATCCAGATCTGTAACTTGATGATCGTTTACGAGTATCAAAAAGCCATTTTTCTGAAATGCGTCAAGCGCTATGTAGCATTGCTTTTCCGCGTCGATACGTTGTTTCTTAGCAAGCTTGTAGCCGTTGAGTGTTTTCTCGGCCTCAGTCGGTTGAACAAGCCCACGAAAGTACTCTGGCTGCCGGGCATTGTAATCTTCTACTTCCTGGTATACCCGACTTTGAATTAGCTCCTGGACTGTGATGCGCTCGGATGAAAGATTGAGCGTAAATACGTCACCTTCAAGATCCAATGTCGTTTTGTCATGAATTGTAAGAGTTGTATACATCATTGTCCTTTCTCACAGGATATGTCGCCAGTTGTTAGGTTAGTACTTAGTTAGTTCCTGGTGCAAAACGCTCAAGCCACCGTCTCGGAGGCGGCCCATGCACGGAAAATGCTTGGCAAGTGCGTGGCTATTTCTGAATAGCACTGTTTCTGAACAACGCCTTGGCTGACAAACCGACTTTGAATAAGCCAAGGTTTAGGGAGACGCGTGCAATGATTTGTTAGCCAACTTTCTCTTTTATTCATCTGGTATCTGTTACCAGTCCTTTCAAATAGGCCAAAGATTGCTCAATATTCTGTTCTGCCGACTCACTTGTATCAACCTGCAACCATCGACTTTTTGGATACTTTGTCTGATGCACAATGATCCTCCCTGCCTCATCCGCCATTGCATCAGTCGGTGCATCAACCGGTGCTTTATCGAACGCCACTCGTTGACTCCGCTGCCGTTTTCGGTTCTGCATCCGCCGTCCGAGTTCATCTTTATCAGCCAATACACACTCAATAAAAGCGTACGGAATATTGTGCTTGGCAGCCAGTGCTGTTCCTCCATCAACGATAAATTCAAAGCGACACGGACTGTCCAAAATAACACTTGTACCTTGCTCCAACAATGAACCGGCAATGGCACGGCTGGCTCCGTAGCCAACCCGGCCTGACATATCCCAACTGGTGCCGGCTTCAAGCGCGGCAGATTTAATGACATCATAGTCGATGACTACGGCTGCTGTTTGTTGCGCAATCTTCTGGGCAAGGGTACTTTTTCCGACACCACTGGTTCCGGCCATTTGGAGCAAAAACAAATTGTTTTTTTCTTGCTGTCTCATTTTCAAATGCACACCTATTCGAACTTGTTGGTCTCACTCCTCTCCGCTCACCACCGCCACCAAAGACACCCCATCCCCCCCTTTTAACTCTATCACCCGCGCACCACGAGTCGCGCGCCCCATCTGGGGCACGTCGGACGCGGGAGCGTGGAGCGCCACCCCTCCGGCAGAGATGATCGAAACCTCGTCGTCGGAACGCACCACGCGGGCGGCGGCGACGAGTCCCGTCTGCTGCCGCTGGCCGCCCAGGCAGCGCACGCCTTTCCCGTAGCGCCCCTTGACCGCGAACTCGTCCAGGGGCGTGCGCTTGGCATAGCCCCTGGTGGTGACGACCAACAGATATGTCTCCGCAGCGATGACGCAAGCGTCGGCGACGTGATCGCCCGCGTCCAGCTTGATGGCGTTGACCCCGGCGGCAGCGCGCCCCATCGGGCGCACCGTATCGCCGCCAAAACGCAGCGCCTGCCCCTGCGCGGTGACGATGAGGACGTCATGCTCGCCCCGCGTCAGGCTGACCCAGCCCAATTCGTCTCCCTCGTCCAGGCGTATGGCGGAC
>JAAEPW010000878.1 GCA_024232355.1 Chloroflexota bacterium
CTGGCGTGGGAGCGCGAGCGCAGCAAGGGGGTGGCCGAGAGGCCAGAAAATCTAGTGCCGGTCCGGGCTGATGAGGCTCGCCTGGATCAAATTCTCACTAGTCCGCCGCGCAACGCGCTGCGACACACGCCGCCGGGCGGCATCATTGTGGTGCGCGCGGAAGCTGACGCCAACGTCGTGCGGCTCGATGTGTGCGATACGGGAGCAGGTATCGCGCCGGAGGAACTGGCACACATCTGGGAACGTTTTTATCGCGGCGAGGATGCCCGCGCCCAGGACCAGAACGGCGCGGGCCTGGGGCTGGCCCTGGTGAAAGAGCTTGCCCAGGCGATGGGCGGTTCAGTGAACGTTCAGAGCGTCGTGGGCCAGGGTAGCTGCTTTAGCGTGTATCTGCCGCAAGGTGACGTGCTTTCCTGACGACAATACGATCCAGTGCAACGGGCTATCCTACAGGGTAGCCCGTTTTTGCGTCAAGAGAGCGGGCACAAGCACACCTGCGACAAATCTATGACAAATCCACGATACCCCGGCGACATCTTTCTGCTATGCTTACAACATCAAATGGAGGTAAAGTGAAATGAAGCATAAACCTGATAAGGTCTGGGTCCCGGTGATAGGGCCAAGTACGACGGCGATGTTGGATATGGACGCGGCCTTGAGCTGCGCGCTCATCGCCTGGCTGCTCGCCAAACTGCAAAAGTCGAACCAGTTTAGAGAGTGAAAGGAGAAAAATGCTAAAGA
>JAAEPW010000879.1 GCA_024232355.1 Chloroflexota bacterium
AATTAAATATCTGGAACGGTTTAAGGACCGATACGGCAACGAACGCCTGTATTTCCGCAACCGTCGAGGCGGTGGCAAGCGGGTGGCGTTACGTGGTCCTGTCGGATCGCCAGAGTTCTGGGACGATTATAACGCTGCCGCTTCAACGCCCGAGAATGCATCAACAGACCCGACGACGACGCTCCGATGGCTTGTCAATCAATACTATAACTGTGCCGCCTTTAAACAGCTTGGCAAGCGCACCAGATACTTCAGAAAAAGGCTTTTGGAAGCATTCTGTAAAGTGCATGGGGGGAAGCGGTACAGGCAGCTAGAGCCACGTCATTTACGCATGATACGCGACCAGAGGACGGACACGCCGGGGCAAATGAACAATACCTTGAAGGCTCTGCGTCAAGTGTTTAAGTACGCCGTCAACTATGACCTCGCTCGCTACAATCCGGTCATTGAGGTCGAACATCTGAAGCCTAAAAGCAAGAGCGGCATTCATACATGGACGCTTGAAGAGGTCGAGCGATTTGAAAGCCATAACCCGATAGGAACAAAAGCACGACTGGTTCTGGATTTGCTGCTTTACACAGCCCAGCGTCGTGGAGACATCGTGAAGATGGGACGCCAGCATGAACGTGACGGATGGCTACATTTCACCCAGGAAAAGACGGGCAAACGCATGTCATTACCGATTGTGCCCACGTTAAGGCAAACTCTGGACGCATCACCGACAGGCGACATGACCTACATCGTCACGCAGTTTAATAAGCCGTTCACGTCAGACGGATTTGGCAAATGGTTCCGCAAGTGTTGTGATGAGGTAGGGTTAAAACATTGCTCCGCTCACGGTTTACGCAAGGCATCTGCCGTTAAGTTGGCACATGCTGGTGCAACCGCACACGAGATAGCGTCGATCACAGGACATGACACCTTAAAAGAGGTTGAACGCTATACAAAGGAGGTCGAGCAACAGCATCTTGCCGAGAGTGCAGCCAAGCTTTTAGAGGTCGTGAAATGACAAATTTGGGCCAAACTTTTGGACCATCTGTCCCAAACTCCGAAAATGTTCTTTTAAATCAATTGGTTACAAGGTGGGTCGGCATCCAAGGCG
>JAAEPW010000880.1 GCA_024232355.1 Chloroflexota bacterium
TCGTTGGTTTGGTTTCTAATGGGAAAGAGAGGATCGACATGATGTTTACTAGGTCAGATCTGCGGTGTTCGGTATTATATTGCTAACGTTGTGCCCCTGTATTGAGCTGTGTGCGATACTGTGCATGACCTATGCAAATTACGTAACTCCTCTGCTACTGTGGAGCTACTGGCTTTCCTTGAAAGTCGGAGCTCATTCTCTTGCTTCTGCCGTGTCGTCGGATGGTTGTTTGTTTGGTAAACGCTTCGCTCCACACACGGCAGCCCTAAACACTCCAGTGGCGACGCTTTTCTATGGCTAGCCGCTTTCCTTTCCCTTTTACTGTTTCTTATTTATTGCATCCCTGCGCCCGCTTGCTCTCTCCAATGGCGCCTAACGTACTGCAGCCAGGCCCACACCTGATGTCGGTCCTGCACCAAGTAGTACCTGGAACCACCGCCTTTCTTCCACAGGCGGGTACACCGGCCTTACCGCTGCCTGTCTGGTTCATCGCGCTCGATGGCTAGCTCGCGATGGCCGACTTCGAGTTGGAAGAGACGCTGGTGGACGCCGAGCGGAATCGCTTCCTGTTGGATCTATTGGGCGCCGAGGGGATACAACAGCTTGCTTGGGACGCAGTCATGACGGAGATGGAAGTCAACAACGCGACACACGCCAACTTCCAGTCAACCATCCGGCTATGCTTGCAACCCCTCAACGCCTCCACAACGACAGCCTTTACGTCTGGTAGGCCCCTGCCAGGGGATCTTTCGCCAGTGTTGTCGTGTGGGCGTTGTAAACGCGGGACCGCCGGTTTGGTTGGGAAAACAGGGGGGAAAAGCAGTGATGCATCACTTAGCAAGAGCATGGGTCGTGGGGAGGAGAGCCACGAGCCCGAGGGTACCGCGTGTCCAGCAGTGGATGGGTGGTGTCTGTTCTGCCACAGGTCGGGTCACACAGAATAGCTGTGTAACATGAAATGTGTAA
>JAAEPW010000881.1 GCA_024232355.1 Chloroflexota bacterium
ATAACAGCGTCACCGTGGGCAAAGGTGAGAGCCTGGTCGTGCGGGGCGGGGAGAAACACCGTTCCCGCTCGGAGCAGGGGGCGCTGGTGCTCATGTTCAAGGCGCGAGAGATGTTTGCCGAGTAGGAGATTAAAATGACCAATCCTGTAAAAATTTGCGACCTAATGCTGCGCGACGGCCACCAATCCCTGTTGGCCACTCGTATGCGCACCGACGACATGCTGCCTATCGTCGAAAAAATTGACACAGTGGGCTATTGGGCGGTAGAGATGTGGGGCGGCGCGACCTTTGACTCGGCCATGCGTTTCCTAGACGAAAACCCCTGGGACCGCGTTCGCCGTCTCAAAGCACTGATGCCCAATACACCTTTTTTGATGCTGTTGCGAGGCCAGAACATCCTCGGCTACAAGCACTATCCCGACGATGTGTTGGAGCGATTCGTCGTCCACGCCTGCAAGAACGGCATTGACGTCTTTCGTATCTTTGACGCGCTTAACGACGTACGCAATATGAGCAAGGCAATGGAAATCGTCAAGCGAGAGGGAGCACACGCGCAGGCTTCTATTTGTTACACCATTGGCCCGCCCTACGACGTGGACTATTTCGTCAACACTGCCAGCAAACTGGCCGAAATGGGCGCCGACTCGATCTGCATCAAGGATATGGCCGGTCTCATCACGCCCTACATCGCCTACGATCTGGTCGGGCGGCTCAAAGCCGACGTCGGCTTGCCGGTGCACCTGCACTCCCACTCGACCAGCGGTATGGCGACGGCCGCGCTTCTCAAAGCCATCGAGGCGGGCGTAGACATTGTGGATACCGCCATTTCGGCCCTTTCGGGGGTCACATCGCACCCGCCGACCGAGTCTATGGTGGCGACGCTGGCCGGTACTGAGCGAGATTCTGATTTGGACCTCAACTTGTTGGCAGAGATCGCAGGCTATTTTGCCAACGTGCGCAAAAAATATGCCAGCTTTGAAAGTGGGATGAAGACGGCGGATGTGCGCGTCCTGCAATTCCAGATCCCCGGAGGGATGCTGTCCAACCTGGTCTCCCAGTTGCGGGGACAGAACGCCGAAGACAAGTACGAGGAGGTGCTGGCAGAAGTGCCCCGCGTGCGAGAAGAGTTGGGCTTTCCACCGTTGGTGACACCATCCAGTCAGATCGTTGGCACGCAGGCCACGCTCAACGTGGTGCTGGGTGAGCGGTACAAGATCATTCCAGAGGAAGTGCGGCAATACATCCGCGGCTACTATGGCCACCCGCCAGCGGCCATAGACCCCGAGATACAGCGTATGGCCATCGGCGACGAGGAACCCATCGATGGCCGCCCGGCTGACTTGATCCCACCGGGGATGGAGCAAGCACGGGAAGAGATCGGCGATCTGGCGCGGGACGAGGAAGACGTGCTCTCCTATGCTTTGTTCCCTCAGGTGGCACGTCCGTTCTTGGAGCGGGGCGCCCGGGGTGGGGGGGGGAAGGAGCCGGTGGTGGCCGCCGTTGCTGGGCTGCTGCTCAAGCGCTTGGAGGAACAGACCGCCGCTACCGCTGCGCCCTCCGGCCCGGTCATCTCGCCGTGGAAAATCTCATGGCGGCCGGGAACGGGGCGTTGGATGGGGTTGGTTGATGGTGCGGGAGGGATGCGATGAAACAAGAATTTACGCTAACGTTAGAGAACGTCGAGTATCCGGTTGTCGCTGAAGGCGGTACGATCACGGTCAATGGGCGCGCTTTTGCTGTCGAGGTCACCAAAGATGGCGTGGTATTGGTAGACGGCATCGTCTATGATATTACGCTGGAGGACGAGACGGCGACCGTGGGAGATGCATCTTACGCGGTGGAGGTAAGTGGCTTGGCAATGACGGCGGCTGCTCCTGCTCCGATTAGTTCTGCTGCCTCACCTGTGATCGAAGCGGGTGCTGGCGCGGTGTTGGCCATTATGCCCGGCAAGATTATCCGCGTGATGGTCGAGGTGGGTCAACAAGTCGCGGAGGGCGAACCCGTTTGCGTGCTGGAAGCGATGAAGATGGAGAACGAACTCAATGCCCGTCAGGATGGAACCGTGCAGGCCGTCCACGTCAAGCCGGGGGACGATGTAGAAAAGGACCAGGTGTTGGTAGAAATCGAGTAGCCCTATCTAGATTTGCAAAGTCTTGCGTTTGTAACACAAATGGCACGAATATGCCCACACGGCGTATTTGTGCCATTTTTCTATCAAGAAACAGCTTTTTGAAAAAGGCCCAAACCCCCGCCCCTGCTGTTTCTCGCAAAATGAAGAACTCTGAAGGGGTTTTGGGCGCTCATCTGTAAACTGTTCGATAGAGCCACTCTGCTGGCCTGCGTTGTCATCTATTCCTCAGTGATGGGTAGAGTTACAGTAAAGATACTCCCCTTGCCTACCACACTTTCAACGCCAATGGTGCCGCCATAGATCTCAACGACCTCCTTTGCCAGCGCGAGGCCCAATCCCATACCCTCGTACCGGCGGCTGGCGGAACCATCTATCTGGTAGAATCGGTCAAAAATACATGCTTGCTGATCGGGTGAGATGCCAATGCCTGTGTCGGCCACTCGCAACACGATCTGATCGCCTTCTTGACGCAATTGCACGGCAATCGCCCCTCCTGCGGGAGTGAACTTGATGGCATTGCTCAATAGACTATCAACCATTCGCCGCAGGTGGGGAGGAGAGCCGCTTGTAAGAGGCAAGTTGGGCGAAATTTCTGTGCGCAACGTGATTTGGGCCTTTCCGATCATTAACCGAAAATCTTGCAATACAATTCCAACCAAAGAGTTTAATGATACCGGCTCGGGTTCCGGAGGATTGGTCTCGACTCCCAAAATGAGCGTGATATCCTCAACCATATCGCACAATGCCTGGACGCGCCGGTAGATAGCGCTCACTGATTCTTGTTGTTTGGGCTTTAGTTCGCCCAACTCACCCGCTTCAAGCAGCGACGTATAGCCTTGGATAACGGACAGCGGCGTGCGCAGCTCGTGGGATACATTTTGCACAAACTCGCTCTTGAGACGATCCAATTCCCGCAACTGGACTACTGTGGCCGCGAGTTCTTCGGCGTGAAGACGCGATTCTTGGTACATGCGGGCGTTCTCAAGAGCCGTGGCAGCGTGGTGGGCAAATATCTCCATCTGCTGGGCGTCGGCGGGACTGAACTGCCCCGGTTGGGTACCGTTCACGTTCAGGAATCCCACTGTTCGATCGGCTATCAAGATAGGGGCGGCAACGTAGGAAAGTCGCCATTCTTGACCTTCCGCTGCAACCCAATCAGGATCAACCGCCGTGTCTGGTACGACCACCGGTTTTCTGGTCCGCATCATCTTGTCCAAGTTTGGGTACTTGGCGACATGGATGCGTATACCAAGGCTTTCTTCCTCTGTGATTTGATGATCGTACCCCCGCCTGCGGACCATCCAGGCGATGTCATTCTCGTCATCTTGGTCCTTGAGCAGCATGATGTTAAAAGTATTTCCTGGTACTACTCGTTCCACCTGCTCCAAGATGCGATCCAACACATGGTCAAGGTCCAAGCTGCTATTCACGACGGCAGCCGCCTTTGCCAGTGCTTCGGTCATCTCTCGCTGTTTTCGCTCAATTTCGAACAGGCGAGCGTTCCCGATGGATGCAGCGGCTTGATTAGCAAATGCGGTCAGTATGGGCAGGTTTGACTGAGAGAAAACTCCGGCTTTCAATCGGTTATCCATGTAGAGAGCGCCGATCATTCGCTCTCGGACGTAAAGGGGTACGCAAACAATGGAACGTAGCTGGAAACCAACGACGCTGTCTTGGGCAGAGAAACGGGGATCCAGTTGAGCGTTGGTGGACAGCACTGGCTGACCTCCCTCCACCACATCTCGCACCACTGTATAGCTGAGTTCCAGGTCAGCGGCGGCGACGTTCTTCTGGTCGAAATGCCGCGCGGCTTGGATATTGAGGATTCCCTCATCATCGAACAACATCAGGCAACTCCGCTCAGCTCCCGTAAGCTGGATCAATGAATCCATTACCAAACTCAGCGTCTCTGCCAAATCGAGCGACGAATTCAAAGCCTTGGTGATCTCGTAGAGAGTGGCTAATTCTGTTTCTGGCGCTGGATTATTGGCCAATTGCGCTACCAGTTGTTGCCACTCTTGAATCTCGCCAATCAGTTGTTCCGGGGAAACGCCATGTGGTTGCGCTAGCGCCTGTTGTATTGTGCGCATACTTTCCTCAAGTATTATTGCCGGATCTGTAATTTCTTGCGCTGTCATATCGTCCGTCACGGATTTTCCTCCTCGTCAAAAGTGTAACATGACAATCGTCAAAAGGCAAACACCTAGCAAGGGCACTCATTCTCAATTTGACCTTTTAACGCAAGGGTGGTAAACTATTTGCAGTGTCAGTTTTGGTGAGCCAAGTTCTGGATATGGTAACAAAGATCGCTCAGGCTTGCGGAGATTGGGTGGTCTTTTTTGTTACAGTACCAGTACTTTTTCACCAAGAGTTAATTAGCAAGGAATACAAAGTGGAGCAAACTGAGCAGGGAACCATCAAATGGTTCAACGATGCAAAAGGGTACGGGTTCATCTCTCGTGACCAAGGGGACGACGTGTTCGTTCACTATTCGGTCATTCAGGCAGATGGATTTCGCTCTTTGCGCGACGGCCAACGGGTCGAGTTTGCAGTTGAGCAGGGACCCAAAGGGTTGCAAGCCGTCCAGGTACGGACTGTATAGCCGTGCGTTGACGGCTGTGCACTTATAACAAGAGGAGAAAAAGGAATGGGCAAGAAACTGTATGTCGGCAATTTGAGTTATAATACAACAGAAGCTTCTTTGAAAGAGTTCTTCACAGGCGTCGGCCAAGTCGAATCCGTGAATCTCATCACGGATCGCATGTCAGGTCGGTCTCGGGGGTTTGGCTTTGTAGAAATGGAGAGTGAAACCGTCGCCCAGGCAGCCATCAGTCAACTTAATGGTCGGGAATTGGACGGACGCTCCCTCAAGATAGCGGAAGCCAAGCCGCAACAACGCCGAGATGGAGGAGGCGGAGGCGGCGGCCGCCGCGATCGTTATTAGATTCGATTTGCTTGATCTGTAAACTAATCGCACGGTTTCTCCGCAGACCGTGCGTTTTTGTTTGTCAAGAGCACAGCAAGGGATTTACGGGAAAAGCCGAGAAAGCCCCCTTGGTTCACCGGAGGGAGAGGCCAAAGTTCTATGTCTGCGCCAATGCCTAGCCAGGCTCTTCCTTGTGAAAAACACCAGGTTGAGCACTCGGGAGCCCCATATGTTTGCGTTGGGGTTTTTCACCCAAACGTACCGCTGGCGATGAGCACCGTGAGGGTTGCTATGAACCAATGGATCAAGAATGGGTAGAGGAACGAGCGGGTGCGCCAGGCAACGTATCCAAAGGCGCTACCACCAAAAATGCAACTCAGTGTCTCTAGTTCGGGCTTGCCATAGTGAGCAATGGTAAAAGGCACGGCTTGCAGGATGATGGCATAAGGTCCGCAGACGGGATAGAGCGCAAAGAGCAAAAAGCCACGGAATAAAAATTCCCATCCAAAAAGGTCGAGGGCTGTATCGAGGGGCACGGGAATGGTGGGATGAACGTACAGTGAATAGTAACGTTGAAATACTAGAGTGCGGGCTACAATGGATACCACCAATGCCATTCCGCCACATCCCACTGCCGTAAGCGCCAACCCCGCTTTCCAATCACCAATCTGAAAGCCATACTTGGCGGGTGACTCGCGAAAGATAAGCAGGATTACCAAAAGCGGTACTCCCAAGTACAAGAGCATTCGATCGTAGGATTTGTAGGCAAATATACTGTGATAATGTCCAACCACCAGAGTCAGTGTGGATGCGACGATGGCAGTGACGACTTTCCAATCCATACGCAATTCGTTTAAGCGCATTAATGTGTCCTTGTCATTGTATTCCACGTGCTTCGGCGTCAAATCGTTGGAAGAAAGCGACCATATAGGCGTGCCGCTCCTCAGCGATGGACTGTCCGGTCAGGGTAAAAAGTCGTTCTTTGAGACGGGATAATTTGACGACAAATTCGTGAACGGGGGTGTGGTCGCGTGGATTATCTCCCTCTTCTAACCAACGATCCATGTCCACGGTCTCAATGGGTGTCCACAATCGTTGCCCGTGTGCACCGCCGTAGGCAAAGGCTCGCGCCACGCCCACTGCACCGATGGCGTCTAGTTTGTCGGCGTCAAAAAGCACCTGGGCTTCTAGGGTGGATGGTGCTGGTCCGGTGCGGAAACGATGGGCCGCGATGGCGTGTGCCACAGCTTTTACCTTTTCCGGTGGCTGCTCTGCCAGGATCGTGTGTGCTTGGTCGGCGGCAAAGGCGGCATGGTCGAATCCGTCTGTCTCAGCTTGGTCTCGCCCCGCATCGTGGAGCAGTGCCGCTGCTCGAACGATTGTAAGGTTTGCCCCCTCAGCCCGCCCGATGCGCTCGGCCAGTGCCAACACTCGCAGCACGTGATCAAAGTCGTGTACGGCGTCGGCTCGTTCATAATAACGTTTTGCTTTGGCGATGGTAATCACTGTATACTCTCCAAATCTAGATATTGATGAAATGGGTTGGAACAGGTTCGATGTGTTTTATGTCTCTTTACGTGCGCTAATGAGCCAAAGAATCACCAGTCCTATCAGCAGGAGCAAACTGATCACTACCGGGATAATCCTGTTTGATCCGATTTCTGCGATCGTCCCGGTCAATGATTCTTCCGTCAGAGTTGGCGGAATCAGGGTAGTGGTTGCCCTGAAACGTGGCGTCGCTGTCGCTGATTGTTCCTCTATCGCCTCCGCCCCAATTTGTTCCCTGATCGGCATTCCTTCCAGCGTCAGACTGCCGTCTCTAGATACTGGTTGCCAAACCACATCTTGCTCTGTGCTATCCTGATCTGTTAGTTGTATCACATCTGTTGGATCATCCAGCGCGACAGAGTAGATGTTGGCGTCTCCGTCTTGGTCAGAATGGAATAGCACGCGGTTGCCGCCACAGTTCCAGGCAGGAGCCTGGTCGTTGGCAGGGTTGTCGGTCAGGCGGAATAGGGTATTGGAAATGACGTCATAAACATAGATTTCCCAGTCGCCGTCCCAGTTTGATTGGAAGGCGATCCGCTGGCCATCAGGCGACCAAACGGGGAGGAGATCATCACCTTTTCCAGACGTCAATTGTAGCTCTTGATCATTGTCCAGGTTGAGCATGTACAAGTCCCAGTCGTTGCTACGATTGGAGACATACGCAATGGCTGATCCGCTAGGAGACCAAGCCGCGTCTATTTCGTCAGCGGGATTGTTGGTGCGTTTTGTTTGGCCTGTGCCGTTCGGGCGGATGGTGAAAATATTCCAATCGCCGTTCCTGTCCGACTCAAAGACCAGTGCGGAGCCGTCCGGTGCCCACGATGGATCAGTGTCGTTGCCGGGATCGGTGGTCAATTGGGATGGACCTGTACTCGCGCCCAGGTCTAGCAGGAAAATGTCCCAGTTGCCCCTACGATCCGACTGGAAGGCTATGGTGCCGAATGCGTTATTTGGTGTGCTGCCAGCGCATTTGGGCGACCAGGCTGGGTTGGTGTCTCGACTTGGACCGTAGGTCTGCCGAGCCAGGTGACGTCCGAAAAAGTCTACGGTGTAAATCTCCCAATTGCCATCCATATTCGACTGGAAGGCGACCCACCACCCCTCCGCCGAGTAAGCGGGGGCTGTGTCGTGACCGGAATTGTGGGTCAGATTGACCGCTGGGGCTTCTTCGTCCCCTACGGGCAGCCGGGCTAGGTCCCATCCGTCAGCGTTGCCGGTGTGAAAGATTGGTACTGGCGGACAAACCGGGCAGGTGAGGGGGATTGGTACAGTTGGAGTAGCGGTGGGAGGAAGTGGCGTCGAGGTTGCTGTAGCTGTGCCAGGTGTAGATGGCAAGGGGGTTGGGGTAGGTGTGCGAGTAAAAGTGGATGTGGGCGTTGGTGTAGGGGTATTGGTAGATGTAGGCGTCAAAGTGGGAGTGTCGGTAGGTGTGGGCGTCGATGTGGGAGTATTGGTGGGTGTGGGCGTCGATGTGGGAGTATTGGTGGGCGTGGACGTTGGCGTGGGAGTATTAGTGGGTGTGTTGGTAGGGGTGCTTGTAAATGGGGGCGTTGGTGTGGGGGTATTGGTAGATGCACTGACCGGCGTATGGATTGGTGTGCTCGATATTAGTAACAGAGCCAAAAGGCCGATCAAGAGATTTCGTGTTGTGGACATACTTTCCTCTTGTAGGGTGTGTCGAAAAATCAGAAATCAATACGAGTTATGCGAGTCCTTCTTGCGATTCTTTCACTATATGGTCGACTACGGCTCGGAAATCCCCAGTCTGACGATAAATGTCTTGTTGGCGGTCGGCGCTGGAGCCTTGGCGCAAGATGTTGTGAACGTATTCCACCTCGGTTCGACTGCCCAGGTCATCCACCACGTCATCTATCCATTCCAACAGTTCTTCAACCAATAGTGGGAAATGTACCTCTTGCTTTTTGCCAAAGTCGATCAGTTCCCCCGTGATGCCGTAGCGCACTGCACGCCACTTGTTCTCGTCAAGCAAGGATTTCGGGTAGAAACGCCACGTCTGGTTATCCTGTCTTAAACGCACCAACTTGGCCACGATCGCCTGTACCCATGCGGCCAGGCAGAGGGTCTCTTCCACTCGCGTGCACATATCGGGAATGCGTATCTCTAGCGTGGGGAACTTTTCGCTGGGACGCGCGTCCCACCAGATATGCGTGGCTTCTTCTAGACTGTTTGTAGCCAGCAATATATCTACGTAACTCGCATAGTCGGCGTATGAACCAAATTGTTGGGGAATACCGGTCCGGGGCAGGCTCTCAAAGACGACGCTGCGGTAGGACTTTAGTCCTGTATCACGACCGTGCCAAAAGGGAGAGCTGGTTGAAAGGGCGAGAATGTGAGGTAGAAAATAACGGATCTGGTTCATCACATCGATGAGCAACTCTTGATCCTCAATGCCGATGTGGATGTGCATGCCAAAGATCAACAGCCGCCGCCCCACATCCTGCAAAAAGCGTACCAGTTCAGGATAGCGCCCAAAGGGAGATATTTCCTGCCGCGCCCAGGAAGAAAAAGGATGCGTGCCCGCCGCTGCCACCCACAATCCTTCTTGTGCAGCCAATTCCCAGATGGAGCGTCGCATACGAATCAACTCGCGACGCGCTTCTTGAATGTCATGGCAGATCGAGGTTCCTGCTTCCACCTGGGATTGCAGAAATTCGGGGCGGATTTGATCGGGCAATACAGTTTGACCTTGCTCAAGGAATCGTTGCACGTAGGAGCGCAATTCACGTGTAACGGGGTCGATGATTTGGTATTCCTCTTCGATGCCGATGGTCAATGATGGTGTAATCATGTCTTTCAAACCTCGGCCATATTATACCGTCGAACGGCTCCAAAATCAAAGTGAGTTTGCTTTCTGAAACGGGCCATGTATTGAACATGGTCGAGGAAATACGACTGCCAGAACGTCTGGTGGGAGATGCATAACAGTCAAGAGCCAGCCAGAGAAGTGTTTGTTGACTGGTTTCTAAGAATCGTTGGCTTCCTCCGAGTGTGAGAGATTGCAATCGTGTTGTTTGTGTTTACTCGCTAGTGTTTGTGTTGTTTGGCTCGGGGCTTTTGCGGAATGTCACCCGCCGTTCATTTCCCGCTCGCAGCCGTTTGATGTTGGGTCGTAGCGACCACAGTGTCAGGGTTGCGGTGCCCAGTCCGTGGATCAGATAGGCCCAGTGTCCGTTTCCCAGCCATGCCCATAACATATAGGTGGTGGGAATCAGCAATGCCACGGTGATGGATGCCAACGAGGCATACCGTATGATTATGAGCGTCGGCAAACCCACAAGCACTACAATGGCGGTCAACCATGGACACAAGGCGATGGTGCTGCCGATAGTGGTCATTGTCCCGGCACCGCCCTTAAAGCCGATAAAGATCGAATAATTGTGGCCGAGTACAGTTAACAGACCAGCCGACGCCTCGACTGCGGGGATTCCCACGACCCTCCGTGCCAACAGCACGGGCAATAATCCTTTGAGAACATCTCCTATGACCGATGTCAATGCCACCCAAGGCCCAGCTGCGCGCAAGACGTTGGTGCCACCGATGCGCCCACTGCCGACTTGGCGTACATCTTTTCCTGTCGTTATTCGCACGAGCCAAAGCCCCACCGGGATCGAGCCTATCAGATAGGCACATACGAGTACAATTATGCTCAAGATTGTTGTGTTCACGTTCCTCTCCTTTACAAGATTCGCACGTATTACAACACATCATTTACTGCTTGGTTGCGCGGACCCATATGCTTGGTTGACACATGTCTCATTCTCGTGTATCCTCATATCCGGTTGGCGGGGAGGCGGTATGGATTTCCCCATACCGCCCTGATTTTGAGAGGAGGAAGCGAAATGCCTGCAATTATTGTGGTGGGTGCACAATGGGGAGATGAGGGCAAGGGACGCGTGGTAGACTGGCTGGCGCGTGATGTCCAACTCGTTGCCCGGTTCGGCGGCGGCGATAACGCTGGTCACACGGTGGTAGCCGAGGGACACAAGCTGGGATTGCACCTGGTGCCTTCGGGGATTCTTCACTCGAACTTGACATGTCTTATTGGGGCTGGGGTGGTGGTCAACCCAGCGCAGTTGGTGGCAGAGATGGAAAAACTGGCAGCGCTCGGCATAGATGTGGAGCCATCTCGATTAAAGTTGAGCGCGGCCGCTCACGTCATCTTGCCCACACACCGTGCTCTGGATGGTGTGCGGGAAGCGGCCCGTGGGGGAGGCGCCATAGGAACGACAAAACGAGGTATCGGCCCCACCTATGCGGATAAAGCGGCCCGCGTCAACCCACGCGCGGGTGATATGTCCAAGCCAGAACAGTTCGCTGAGCGAGTGGCCGAGGCGGTTCGGGTTCATAATCGTCGTTTGCAAGAAGAATATGATGCCGAGCCACTCTCACCAGAGCAGATCGCGAGTGAGTACTTTACGTACGCCCAGCGGCTAGCCCCACATCTGGTGGATGGGACATCTCTGGTTGGGGAGACGCTGTCGGCGGGCAAGACAGTGCTTTGCGAGGGTGCCCAGGGATTGTTGCTAGATCTGGATCACGGCACCTATCCCTATGTTACCAGCTCTTCGACGGTGTCTGGCGGTGCGCTAACGGGGCTGGGGTTTGGCCCTCGGTACGTCTCGCGCGTTATTGGCATTGCCAAAGCGTATACTACGCGGGTGGGTGCTGGTCCATTTCCCACCGAGTTGCTGGACGATGTTGGTCAGCGGATGCGAGAGATCGGAGCCGAGTATGGTACGACGACAGGACGCCCGCGTCGCTGCGGCTGGCTCGACCTTGTCATCCTGCGCTACGCTGCCCGTGTCAACGGCTTGGACGAGTTTGCACTGACCAAGTTGGACGTGTTGAGCGGGTTGGATCGACTCCTAGTGGCGGTGGCCTACGAGCGGGGTGGGGAGCGCACCGAGTACTTTCCGGCTGAATTTGGTATGGAATCACTGGCCGAGTGGGAACCGGTCTATGAGGAACTGCCTGGCTGGACAGAAGACATCACAGGCGCACGCACCCGTGACGACTTGCCTCCCGCCGCGCGGGAATACGTGGAGCGGGTCGAGGAATGGACGGGCGTTCCGATTTCGCTTATCGGTGTAGGACCTGAGCGGGAGCAAGCAGTCACAACATAGCGACGGTGCAACTGTAACGGGTCAATCCTCCACTGGTAGTGGGGCATACGGATCGAGTCGCGTGCCATGCGGCGTTGGGGTACTTGGGTGAGAAATCCTCACCTATGTTGGCCGGGATACTGTCACCAACAATGCCGTTGTTACCGGCATATCCCTAGTTCTCAAAGGGTGACCTTTCCGACTTGATCTCATCAATTAGATAATCATAAATGAGCAGAGCAGGGTTTTATCCCTGCTCTGCTCATTTGATTGTTTGGCATCTTGGGCTATGTATAATTGTCCCAATCCAACTCTACGTATGGCACGTTATTCTCGATTTTGTACCTGCGGTTATCCATAAAGCTGGTGCACCAGGGATCAAGGTCATCGAGATCAAAGCTGCGATGGATGATGATATACAGATCGATTTCTCGTAGTTTCAAAAAGTAAGGAATTTGCCTCAACCACTCGGGGTCGATGGTGTGCTCACGACGATAGCCTTCCATAAATTGCCCAAAGAAACTATGTGCCCAAGTAATATCCTCTTTGCTCACACAGTTATGTGAGATAGCATAAAACAGAGCCATTGCAATGTCATAAATGAACCAGGCATACTGGCAGTCATCAAAATCAAAGAGTGTGACTTTGCCCTCGTCCATATAAAAGTTGCCTCCGTGAACGTCCGAGTGTATCAACCCATACGAGTCTTTGTCTTTGGGTAAGGCGTACAGGTACTCTAAAAGCTCGTTGAACTTGGTGATCACCTTGGTCTCAGACGCAGGCAAGTATTGTTCTGCGAAACCATCGGAAAAGACCTTGTGCCACTCGTGCCTGCGGAATCGAGCATCGCTAGGCTCAAAGTGTTTGGTCAATGCGTGCATCCGGCCCACGATCTGCCCCAGTTGGACGGCTAAACCGTTGTTCCAATCCACTTTCGTGGAATAGGTCCCTCTCGCCCGTTCGAATGATGTGGCCGTAAAGTGAGATCCATCTTTTGCAGAGATAGGCTCGACTAGGTTTCCGTGTTCCGAGGTAACGGCCCTGGCGGCAGGCACACCGTTGTCGGCCAGATAGTTGATCCATTCAATCTCTCCCTGGATCAGATCCGGGGTTCTGTGCAGGCTGTGCGATATTCTGAGCACGTAACCTTTGCCGCTTTTATCATATTCATAGATGAAACTCTCAAACCCGTCCAGTAGCTGGACATTTTCCTTGGCAACGCCATACTTGCTCAAGGCTTTATTCAAAATAGAATCGTCGTATATCTCTCTAGTACGTTTGTCCATTTCAGTTTACCTCTTTCTTTCTGCTAATTTTGTTTTGATCCTAGCAATCTTTGTCTCGAGGTGTGACCAGCCAGAGATACAACTCTCCCCGATCCAATAGATATCTTTTTTATCCTGCTTATCGTCGGTATTGCGATAGAGGATGTGGCGAACAAAGTCCGCCAGGTCTTCGAGATTGCGCCGGTAGTAGTAAAAGCCAAAGACGTCAATGTCCAGGCTCGCTGGTCCAAATTCACGTTCATAGATGGGTAGGAATGAATCCCAAAAATAATCGTGCTCTGCCCAAAAGAACAGATCGTGCTCTGGTGGGGCGATCATTGCGTTCTCCCAATCTACGATATAGAGATTTCCTTGAGCGTCTGTCATCAGATTCCCGCCGTGCAGGTCTGTGTGGCATACGACCATCTCTTTTTCTACGGCTCTCGCCAACGTCTGCAGATTCTGGAGACGCTGGAGAAGGACCTTGATCTCGTCTCGATGCGGCAAGAGCAGATCGCGCAGTTCGCGTTTGCCCCAACGATCACCAGACGTGATGTTTTTCAATATGTCAAAGCCGTTCACTAGATCGTTTTTAAAGACGATGTCAAAGCGCTCGTAGAAGGGGCGCTCAACTTTGATCTGTCCGATGCTTTTGTGCAGGATGCCGACCAATCGTGCCAGTTTCATCAGTATCTCATCCGACGAGTTTCCAAAGCCCACAGTCTCGCCCTCGATAAAGTTGAACAGGATCAACACATATTCTTCAAAGGGAGCAGCGAGCTGTCCGGCTCGAGTTTTGACGGGACAGGCAATGTGCGGCAGAATTCGCTTACTATAGAGCTGATGGGTCAGCGATAGATAGAAATTGCGATTGCTGGCAGCGAACGATATCTCTTCCGAGTCTCTGTCGAGCTTGAGAAAGTAGCGTTCTCCCCCGGCGCAATCCGCAATGTAGGAACACGCGACCCATCCCACGGGAACAAAGGTTATACGTTCGATCTCAGTCCCGTACTCCCGGCGAACGGTCTCAATGAGGGCTGTTTTATCAATGGTTGCTTCAATCTTCAATAGGGTTTCTTTCCACGATACTCAAACGACCAGAGCGCTTTTTTGAGCGCGTCAAAATCTGCTGGCCGTTGAGGACCAAATAGACCTAAAAGATCCGAAATACTGAAAAAGCGGTGAACAAAAGTATATGCCATCAGTTGCTTGGCCAGAGTCGCATCGAGCTGATTCTTCGAATACCCATAGGCCAATAGCATCGCCCGTTGCAGATCGGACGAACCTCTGGTGATGCAACAACCTGGGGCTACGAACTCGTAATACGGGTGCCCCAACATTGCGTCACCAAAGTCGATGAACCCGGCAAGCTCCCACCGTCCGCCACGCTGGCTGACCAGGATATGTTCGTCAGTAACATCGGCGCTCAAAAGCACTGGCCGGAAATCCGGCTCGAACAGCGGCGGCAAGTCATCCAGAAATGCAAGGATAGACTGAATCCACTGTTTGTCAAGGTCTGCGCGACCGAGATGATCTATGCAATTTTGAATCTGACTCTCGACAAAAACAGACCAATCCACGGAGATAGCTTCCAGACCTTTTGTCTGCGTTGAATGGAGCGAGGCCATCAATTCGCCGCAGCGAGCTGCCATGTGCGTCCGATTCGACGCTTCCATCGAGTCCCACACCTGATTAAGCGGCACACCGTCAACCGCCGTCACGATGATGTACGCCCAATTCTCGATCTCTCCCTCGGCCACCAATTGCGGGACGGGCAGGTCGGATCGCCCGGACAACTGGCGGAGCACAAGCCGCTCAGGAACGAAATCCTCACCCCACAGCGGCGAGAACAGCTTGAGGTACAAACCCTCCACCTGGAAAACGACGTGCGTGCCGGGCGGTGCAAATTCGAGCTTGGCCGCGTCCAGGCCGTGACGTTGGCATATCGCCCGCATCGCCGGCAACCACACGTCGGCATCGCGATATATCCGTCTATAATCCTCGCGGGTGTTGATAGTGGGCAACATATCTAGGACACGCTGACAGCCAAACAGCTAGAGAGAGAAGCGTGGACGTTCATCGTGGGTCTGACAACGGTCTTTCAACCCGGCCAAGGTGAGAAAGGAACCGCCAACGCATTCACAAACTCGGCGAGCCTGTCACTGGCGAGCCAGTCGAGGCCAAACAGAATAGCGCCACCCAGCACGGTCACCAGCAGCGCTGCCAGGATAGTGTGTCCCATTGACAGGTGATGCGCCGTCCGCAGGGCTTGTATCAGCCAGATGACGCCAATCAAGCTCACTGCTCCACCGATCCAGGTTGACGCACCCTCAATAGGCAAGCTCAAGTCTTGCAGTTGGGGGATGAGTGTGGGGAGCGACATCAACAACGCGATCAATATGAGCCAGGTTGAAAAGGCGATGATTGTCAGGTGGGCGTGTGTTTTGAAGGGGTGCTTGCCCCCGGCCAAGCTCGCTGCCACCCACGTCAGCAGCACGACGGGCACACAGAACAGTATTAGGAACAGGGCTGACGGCAGGGTCTCGATCACGCACTGGAGCGCGGGGGTGGTGATTGTTTGCCATGATCTGCCCGCAGGGGACGTCAATTGCGGCATCACCGCCGCAAATGCACGCCATACCGAGATAAAGAGCGCGGTGAGCACCAGAGCGCTCAGACTGCGTCCCCAGGATGCCAATTCGATCTCGGGTTGAAAGGCGAGGAGCCGGTTAAAGGTAAATGTGCCGCCCCAGGCCGCCAATAGAGTGATGGGACTGCGTCCACGCGGCTTGGCGCCCGAGCTGAGGGCCGTGCGCAGGTCCACGGGCTGCAAGTCGGCGCCGCAGCGGTCGCAGATGTAGACCCAACCGGGGTTGCGATAGCCACAGCGCGCGCAATCCTGTCCGATCGGTTGAGAGGAGGTAGAGGTGTCGGAGGCGTCCCACGCCCACTTTTTTTCACTTTCGCTCTCTGTGTGCCCTGCCCATTCCCAGTCGTCCTCTTCCTCGTCTTCTCCCCACGTGTCCGGCGTCTGGGGAGCGGACACGCTGGGGAGCGTGGGGGATGATGTCAAATAGTCTGTGAGGTGCTGGCGCAGGCGCTGGAGACCGGTTGCCGCGTGCGAGTTCTTGGGGTTGATGAATAGGACGTTTTCCAGGCAGACGCGCTTGTCTGCCGTGTTATCGACGACAGAGCTGAGCCATAGCCAAGCTTGTTCGTTATACTGGTCCTGTTGGATGACGTATGTGAGGATCTCTCGCGCCCGCTTTGCCTCGCCCGCTTTGGCCGCTTGGATTCCCATCTCTAATCGCGTTTCGATTTCGCCTTTCACGCTGCCTACTCCATTAACTCAGAAACCAGGTCTTTGCCGGTTGCACAAACACCTGGTTTCTTTTGAATCAAAAAGCCGCTTGCTCTTATTTATGCAATATCTGGCTCAGGAACAGTTTGGTTCGTTCGTGTTTGGGTGCGGTGAACAAAAGCTCTGGTGTGGTGTCCTCGACGATAAGGCCGTGGTCGAGCAGGATGATCCGGTCGGCGGCGGCCCTGGCAAAGCCCATCTCGTGCGAGACGACGACCATCGTCATACCCTCTTTTGCCAGGTCGAGCATCACGTCCAGCACCTCGCGTATCATTTCGGGATCGAGCGCCGAAGTTGGCTCGTCAAAGAGCATGATCTTGGGGTTCATTGCCAGCGCCCGCGCAATCGCGACGCGCTGCTGCTGCCCGCCCGAAAGCTGTGTGGGATAGACGTTGGCCTTTTCTGGGATGCCCACCTTGCGCAACTGCTCCATTGCGATCTCTTTAGCCTCTTCGGTCGTGCGGCCGCGCACGATGCGCTGGGCCAGGGTGACATTGTCCAGTGCGGTAAGGTGTGGGAACAGGTTGAACAACTGAAACACCATCCCGATATCGGTGCGGATGGCGTTTAGTTGCTTGGCATTGGTCGTCACGAGCTTGCCGTCGATCCAGATTTCGCCACTGGTTGGCACTTCCAGGTGATTGATGCAGCGCAGCATGGTCGACTTGCCCCCGCCGCTCGGCCCGATCACGACTACAACGGAGCCTTTTTTGACCGTCGTGCTGACGCCATTAAGCGCCTTGACGCTGCCAAAGTGTTTGTGAACGTCTTTGACAATGATAATGTCTTGATTTTCACTCATCTTGACGCAACCGCCTTTCGATGAACTGGACGATCATGGAGAGCGCAACCGTCATTGTTAGATACAGGACAGCCAGAGTGATGTATGCCTCGCGGTAACGGAACGTACTGCCGGCGTGCAAGCGCGCCACCTGCGAGATGTCTCGCACGGCCAGCAACGATACCAACGACGAGTCTTTGACCATCGCTACAAAGTCGTTTCCCAACGCGGGCAGGACGTTGCGGACTGCCTGGGGTAGGATGACGTGGCGCATCGCCTGCCCATAACTCATACCCAGCGAGCGGGCAGCCTCCATTTGTCCTCGCCCGATGGATTGGATACCGGCCCGAAATACCTCGGCCAGAAACGCACCATAAGTCACAGACAGCGCAATGATGGCCCGCACGTTCATAGCGATGGCTTGGTTCGTGAGGCTAGTCAGAATCGTCCCCACCACTGTCAGGCCGATAGAGTTGAACCATACCCCCACGTTGTTCATACCGTCTATCACCAACGGAACACCGACCAGCGCGATAAAGAATATCAACACCAGCATCGGGATGCCGCGGACGAGTTCGACGTACAGCGTGGCGAGGTTGTTTAGCACAATGTTGCGCGAGATGCGGCCCAACCCGGCCAGCAGGCCAAGCATCACCGCTATCGCATACGCCACCAGCGACGTGATGATGGTCACGCCGAGACCAGTACGGATGCGGATAAAGGCTTCCCGGTAATTTTCTCTGGACAAAATGATAAAGGCCGTCCAGACGGCAATCAAGATTATTGCTAGGAACCACCAAGGGAACTGGGCCAGACGTTTCTCCCGTTCTTCTCTGCGCATCCCTGCCGAGATGTTCTCCTCCAATAATGAGATAGATGGATTATCAGCCACGGATAACTCCTATGATTTTATTTAATTGCTTGCTCTCCCACAAATTGTGACGATCTATATGAGAGTGGCCTAACTGAGAAACCGGTGTGCAGAATCGAGTATCCTGCACACCGGTTTTGAGTTGGTCCGAGTCGAACAAGTGACCGTTATTCGAGGTCGTCGTAGGTGATGGTAAAGTTCGGTCCAAAGTACTGAGTGTTCAGTGTTTCCAGTGTGCCATCGCTCTTTAGGGCGTTGATCGCTTGGTTCACTGGATCGACCAGGTCGCTTCCCTTGGGGTAGATAAAGCCCAACTGGTCACTGGACATCGAAGGCCCAACCAGTTTCAGGGCATCGGCGTTCTCGCCCAGGTATCCTTGCCCAGCAACCTCGTCAATGATGACTGCGTCAATGTCTCCGGCGATCAGCGCCTGTACGGCGAACGGGAATTGCTCGAATGCCTGGATGCGCTCTTCTGCCAGGAACTTGCTGGCTGTCTCATAGTTGGTCGTGCCGGTCTGCGTGCCGAGGGCCAGGCTCTCATCGTTGACAATGTCGTCCATGCTCGAAATGCGGTCCTCGTCCTTGCGAACCAGCAGTCGTTGGTCAATGTTGATATAGCCGGTGGAAAAGTCGACGATTTCGGCGCGTTCGTCGGTGATGGTGATACCATCGGCGGCTGCATCGAACTGACCATCGCTCACTGCCTGGATCATACCTTCCCAGGATGCTTCGGTGTAGACGGGCTTGCAGTGCAGTCGGGTGCAGATCTCGTTCCAGACGTCATAGTCCCATCCGGCTGGCTCGCCCGTGTCGGGGTCGAGATAGTTAAAGGGCAGATAGGCGTTCTCGACGGCGATGTTGACCTCTCGGCATTCAAGATCGACGATGGCGTCATCTGCGGTACCCAGACAACCTTCTACTTGTGGTCCGCCGCCCCCGCAGGCCCCGAGTACCAGGGTCGCGATGAGCATAACGAATACGAATAATTTGTTGCGCATATCTCTCCTTTTTTCTCCTCTTGAATTATGGTACACTAACTTTTTCCTAGTTCTCCCAATTGGAACTAGGACGACTAGGGGTAGTATATGTGAAGAATAGAATTTTGTCAAAATCAATCGGGCACCAAATTCCAACTACGGTTTGTCATTCTCTTCCCGCGTTCTCCATTCCCGATTCAGGTTGCGGCGCATCTTGGTCATGTACGCGGCCTCCAGATCGATTCCGGCATAGTTTGCCAGCTTGACCAGGTAGGCCAGGCAATCGGCCAGTTCCTCGGCGATGGCATCACGGTGTTGGTTCAGGGCGGCGTCGAGGTTGCCCGTGCCTTGTTCAATACGCCACAGTTGCGCCACCGCTGACGACACTTCTCCCACTTCTTCTTGCAAGAGCAGAGCGTTAAAGTACAGATCGGTGTAAAAGTGCTTAGCCTCGTCCAACTCGCGGTGGTAACATTGTAGGTCAGATAGGGTGGGGTGATCGTTTTCGAACATGAGGTCTCCTACTCGGTTGGGGCGATTGCATTTATATTTCAGTGGTTCGAGTCCAACATGTAGCATAGCCCCTCGTGGGCGTTAAACGGGCACAGGGCTCTATGCTACTAACGAAATTACCGAGTTTTGTGCATAAAACAAGGTTCCACCAGGAGTTTCCCATTGACATAAGTAATTCACTAAACCCAGTCACGAAAAACAGAAAGCAGGTAAGCCATAAACGTCCAGCAAGGTCGGCGAGAGTTCAATGATGGTTTCTCCACAGGGTAAGATAGACAAGCGCACGAGCG
>JAAEPW010000882.1 GCA_024232355.1 Chloroflexota bacterium
ACAATTTATGATGCTCGGCATTCATCGCTCGCATATCCGCCATTTTCTGTGCCTCGAACTGCGCCATGCGGCCAGCATCAACTTGGTGCGCGCGCTGCGATGTTTGCAACTCCGCCTGTAACCTGCAGACTCGCTCAACCAGGCTCTCTTGAGCGTGGCCGAGCAGCGTTCTGGTCCTCAGAGCCAGTGTGTCTTCGTCAACTCGTTCAAAACAGAGCTGACCTTCACCGTCCAAGCACACTCTGCCGAACTGGTCATGTTGCACGCGCCAGCCCGGGGGTTCGAACATGATGTTGCCGTCCTCATCACGCAACAGGTATCCGTACTCGTTCAGGATCGGCTTGTCTCCGCCCCTGACTTCGCTCACCGCCCTACGTCTCCCGGCATTCGGCGGCCAAATTGGACTGTCTACCCACTGTGTCTCGTCGACAAACAGTGCCTTGTTCTTGCCTTGGGGCGTCACTCCGTTCGCCTCATCTCCCGCCGGCATGCTATCAGTTCCGCTTCCTGCCTCTCCCATTTGCATGCTCGTTTCCGGCTCCGTCTCGTTTGCTGCAGTTCCGGCTCCTGGCTCAGTTTCTGCGAGCACGGGGTCTTCCGCCGTAGCCAGATCTCCTGCCGCGCTCAACGATTTCTCCACCTCTGTCAACGATGTCATGTCTAACGGAATTGCTTAAGCACACTGTTAGGCAACACCTCGGTTAAGGAAAACCACGTCGCAACACATACAGTCACAAGAAAAATAGGCTACTAAGTTTGCAGCGACACTTACCCGTCGGGCAGTCCAATTTTCTCCGCTTCTTTTTCCACTTGCTCACGAGTTCAGCTCACGGCGCATGCCTCCAGTGCAACACCACGAATCTCGCAGGCCTCTCTTCACTCCACTTGCCCATAAACCGGGGACAGACAGCTCAGGCGTCCAGCTAAACTTAGCTAAACACCCGGGATTACACACGGCGCCACAGCTATCCTAAAGTGCCCGGTCCGACTCGCAGCGCTGACAAGTGCAATAACTGCTTGATCACTACAAGCAGCCACTGCCAAATAAATCCCGGTCAACTCTACCTCGGATTAAATAAGTAAGAAAGAAGATCGGAAACGGCTAGATAAAGAAAAGGCAACAGCCTGTGCGTCAGCTGTCTCCTTGCTGAGACTACAGCTTGCTAACAGAGCAAAGCTCCAAACGCAACCGTCTAAGTCAAACGTTTATTTCAACAAGAAAAAGAACACGGCAAGAGAACAACGCAGACTCGTAAACAATCGTAGCCAATCACAAACCAACGTTGGATCACGTGGCGGCCGGTTCTTGGAGCGTCTTTTCGTATTTCACCAAGTCGACCGCCACTCCCTGCTTCATGCACTGGGAATACAGTAATGAGAATTGCAGAGCCTCAGACGGCCCTCACTGGTTTTAACGTTACGGCACCACAGGATTCAGGCAAGGCTTTTAATTAGGATATTACATAACGGGAAAAACAGCCCTTGCACTACCCCCTCCTTTTAGTGCCGACCTCCGGACGGCCGCACAAGAGAGGGCTGAACCCCGGCACGGGGGACAACACCCTGCGTTGGACTCTGCACAAACGAGGGGTTGATCCTACCCGTGCCCCAGCAGTACTCATAACGTGCCAATGCGAGCACGACGGAGGATGCAACCCCAAAACGTAACAAAACCGTAACAATTTCGGCGGCTAGGTCTCCTTGGACTTGGGTTCTCCAGTGCCCGGTTCTTGCATGCCCGTGGCATCCTGGCCGTGCGCCCCATCACCGGTCCCTGTCGCAACGTCGGCTTGCTCCTGTTCCTTCTTGGCAATGTCCATTCACACTTCAGCATCCTGACTCGGCTCGATGGGAGGCGGCGGCGTCACGTCTTGCACTCCTCCGGCGATTGGCGGCGTCGCTGTGGCTTGCGGCGATTGCTGCCCGGCAAACGCACCCGTCAGCTGATCCACGATGACTTCCAACGGGGCTGTAGCCTGCCGCTGTCTCTGCGCCTCCTCGCGCTCTTGGTAGTGTTGCAGATTCTGGACCCGTGCCTGCTCCTGCAGTCCACTCCCGGCGTGACGCACGTTCAGTTTGTCCAGTTGAATGTGCTGCACTATCGGTTTGGTGTGCCCAGTCGGCTGTGCCGGTTGCTTGAACACCATCTGCTGCGGCCCCCCGTCTCTCGTGTACAGGCTCTCGCTGGCTCTGGCCTCCTGGTTGAGGCGGTCTTGCTCAG
>JAAEPW010000883.1 GCA_024232355.1 Chloroflexota bacterium
CGACGTGGCACTTGACGGACAACGAATTGCAGCGCAACTGGGCCGGCGGCGACGGCGGCGGCTGTTACTTTGAGGATTACTGGCAAGACGGTTCTTCCGTCTATTTCAACCGCAACCTGGTCAACGACAACGTCGCCCTGGACGACAATGGTGGCTGCTACGTTTATTATCTCGACGATGGCGGCGACTTTGACTTTATCGACAACGAGTTCAACCGCAACACCGCCGGGGGCGACTATGGTGGCCTGTACATAGATGGTCCCGGCGATGGCGCTGTGTTGCGTTTCTGGGACAATGAGATCGTTAGCAACCGCGCCGGTATCACCGAGTCGCTATTCCTCGCTGGTCAGGTTGTCTATACCGACACCGCTGTGTCTGGCGGCGACCATGGCGGCCTGGAATTCAACTATATCGGGAACGGCGCTAAGGTGGATTTCCGCCGCAACCTGGTGTTGAGCAACACTGCCTACATCACCTACACACTTGGCATCACTCCTGTAGGCGGCAACTATGGCGGCATGTATGCCAGCCTCAGTGCAGGCGGGCTGCTAATCATGATGGACAATACCATCGCCGGGGACACAGCCCAGCAGGATCACGGCGGGTTAGGCGTGCAACTGGCGGACGCCTCGCGGGTTGTACTGGAACACAACCTCATCCAGGCCAACACGGCCAGCAACAACGGCGGCGGCCTCTACATCCAGGGGGATGGTAACAGCCAATACTTTTTGGAGCGGAACCGCGTGCTGGACAACACTGCCGGGCAGAGCAGCGGTGGGATAGCCCTGATTAGCACGGATGACACCGCGCCCATCAATCCGCTGTGGGGCTGGAGCGTCAACAACCTGGTGTCCGACAATGGCGGCGGCACGTCGCAAGTCGGCGTATGGGTACAAAATGCCGATTTCCGCAGCCTCAACGACACTATTGCCAACAATACGGGCTATGGTATATTGATGACAGGCACCATCACTTCCTCCTCCTACGTCTCCAACACCATCCTGTGGGGCCACAGCGCGCCCTTTAGCAAGACCCAGGTGCTCACCTATACCGATCGCTTTACGATGCACGCCGACTATTCGGACGTACAGGGTGGCTGGTCCGGCGTGGACAATCTGAACACCGACCCGCTCTTTATGGGCAGCGGCGACTATCACTTGCAAGACTTTTCGCCCGTGATCGGTGCCGGCAATAATGCCGCCGCGCCGGCCGTAGACCTAGACAACACGCCGCGCCCGGTGCCTGACGGCGGTGTGGTGGATATGGGTGCTTACGAGTGGCATCAGACGGTTATGTATGTATACCTACCACTGGTGAGCAGAAACTACTAGCGGCACGGGGCGTTGCGCTACCTAGCAACAAAAAGAGGCTCTCTCGTAAGGAGAGAGCCTCTTTTGCTATCAAGCAGAAACCGCGATACTCACTTGCCATACAGCGCCTGGTAGACGACCAAATGTTCCTTAATGCGCTGGATATAGATGCGCGGCTCGTGCAAGGTAACGAGTTCGAGGAACAAGTCGGAGTCGTCACCGGCGCTCTCCAACCAATGAATGGCACGAAAGGGGCCGCCGTTATAAGCTGCCAACGCCACGTCAATGCGCCCATCGAAACGATTACGCTGCTCTGCCAAATAGTACGTGCCAAAACGCAAGCTGACGTAGGGACGGTACAGGTCAGCGGTCTCATAGCCCGGCGGCCAGCCCAGATTGGCGTGGATCTCTTCGCCGGTGGGAGGAATGACCTGCATCAACCCGCGCGCGCTGGCCCAGGATGCGGCGAGGCTCTCAAAGAGGCTCTCTTGCCGGATGAGGGCAAAGACCAAGAGGGGATCAAAGTCGCTCAGGCGGGCGTTCTCCAACGCCAAATCCTCGTAATAGGTGGGATAAGCCAAACGGGCAATAAAGGGCGGCGCGTCGAGAAAACCAATAGTCGGAGAGAGAGAGATCACACGCACAGCACAAAGAATAGAAGACCGATAAAGTCTAATGTCGCGGAACAAGAGTGCCAATTGGTATTGCGCCAGCGCATCCGACCGGGTCGCGTTGCGGACGGCCTCCAATTCCCATTTGGCATCCACAAAATGACCCAATCGCCACAATTCCAGGCCGCGTTGGAGGCGTGGGTCGGAGGCAAGATCGGGACCAGGTTCACCCAAGTGTCCCATGTTCTCTATCACTAGCCATCCAGCCAACCACTCTTCCGTCTCGGCCTGACCCGCAGCAGCGTCATAGTCCGGCTCGTACCGGGTGGGCGGGAAAGGCGCGGAAAGCGGGTCAGCGATCAAGTCGGCAGCGCGCAGGCCATAATAGCCAAAGGGATCAGCCGTGACGACCTCCTCAAAGGCAGTCGCCGCCGCTTCGCCGTCCCCTTGCACCAGCCCAAGTTTGCCCAACCACAACAGGGTAGTGAGCCGGTAGGGCGAGTTGGGATAGACGTCTAGCAGAGTGTTCCATGCAGCGGCAGCGTCCACCAACTCGTCCAATTGGTAGGATTGCAACCCGCTGCGAAAGAGGGCCTGGGAGCCATAGTCGGAGTCAGGATAGCGGACGTGGCAATCGAGATAAGCCTCGGCGGCAGTCTGCAAATCTCCATCCCGCTCCAAGAGTTGAGCCGCTTCCCAAAGAGACTCCGGCGCGCGGGGATGGTCCGAGGCAACCTCCACAAACTCTTCATAGGTCCCAATGGCCGCACCTATATCACCCGTATCGACATAGGCCTCGGCTAATCCCATCCAACTGTCGCCCCAGTGCCTGTTTTCCGGATAGTCATCAATTAGCACCTGGAATTCGGCAGCAGCCATATAGGGACTATCAACTCGTAGGTACGATAACCCCACGTACCAATGAGCATCGCTGTTGTAGGTCTCGGGATAAGCATTGATGTGACGGTAAAATGCATCGACCGCCGGGCCATAAGCCTCGCCGTAATAGTCCACCACGCCACGCAACCAATCGTCTGGCGGGCGTCCGGCATTCACCAACTCGACCAGCGAAAGATAAGCATAGTACTCGTCGGGATAAGTTGAAACTATGGTCAGGTGACGGTCGTAGCCGGCATCGGTCTCACCGGCTAGAACAAGCGTCTCGGCAGCTTGGTGCCCGATACGAGCGCGATAAGCGCGTACTTGGGCCACATCCAAAATAGCATCATACTGTGCCACAGCGGCGTCATAGTCTTGCAGAGCCACGTGAACGAGGGCCAAGCGCTCGCGCATACCCACCTCAAAAGAACGGTCCGGGGCAGCTGCAATGGCGGCTGTGTAAGCGTCGACGGCATCAGTATAAGCACCACCTGTGTAGAAGGCATCCCCTAGTTGCTCGTTGACATAGGGAGTAATGACCGTCCCCGCCGACAAGTATGCGAGGTATTCGCGCGTCGCCGACAGTGGCTCGCCCGCGTCGACCAAGGCATCGGCCAGCAAAAAGTGAGCGTCGTGAGTCAAATCGTGCTCGGGATAGATGGCGAGAAAATCGCGAAATGCGGCAACGGCACTGGCATAATCCTCGTCACGCAAGTAGGTAATACCCAAACCAAATTGGGCCTGGGCAGCAACATTCTCATTCTGCGCATCAAAAGACAAGGCAAGCAAGCTGTGGTAGGCTTTGGCGGCGATTTCAGAATCGCCTTCCTGCACCGCCTGTGCAGCATCAGTGAGCCTTTCGTCCAGAGAGAATGTGGGGGGAGGGGTAACAGTAGGTGTTGGAGTAGGCGTAGGAGTAGACGTGGGCGTGAGAGTTGACGTTGGAGTCGACGTGGGCGTAGGCGTAGGTGTGAACGTGGCTGTCGCAGTAGCCAAAAACGATGGCAGAGGCAAATCGGTAGGCGCGTTACAGGCCAACGCACCCACGATCAACACAATGATAGACCACAAACCCGTTTTTAATCGGCGCATAATGGTTATATTATCGCCGGGGGAAGCGGGTTTGTCAATAGCCGTAGCATAGGGCCTCAGGGCAATTGCACTTGTATTCAGATTTGCCCGGGAAGGCTTCCAGCCCTCGTCCCGGGGGCGTATTAGGGACGAAACTGTCTCACGTGAGCCGCCCCGAGGACGGGGCTTGGAGCGTTTATACTTTCCTATACTACAAGAAAACATCGACTTGTGAGTAATTTTCTACCCCAAATCGCCCTCGGGACGAGGGCTAGCGCCTTGGAAAGCTAGAATTGAACAGCCCTGGTGCAGACAGTGTTTTGCGCCAGACAATGCCCCTTTTTCGTCATATTTTGCACCAAAACCTTTAGGGTCTGCAACTGACCCCGCGAAATCCCAGAGCCAAAATGCTCAATGCGTATACTCGACGAGCACACACGCTGTTTGCGATGAACGGTGATCCGTCCGGGATGCCGGGCGATCTGTACGACCGGATGCGCGACGGGCAGTTTGTGGTTTTTCACAATGCGGATGCTTCGATGCGTCCGGTGATGGGTTAGGGGAAAAGTCTACAGCAAGCTGACACAAAGAGCAATGATGTAGGAAACGGCGTTACAAGCAAAAATCAAAGGGAACTAGGCAAACCCCGCAGATGGTAACTCTGAGCGTTTTGTTTCGAGAACTTGTTAGAACTGAACAGTCCTAATAGCCGCTTCGAGTTCATACATCTGCAGCGGTTTCATCAAATAGGCAACCGGGTTCAATTTCATGGCCCGTTCCACAACATCTTTGTCCGCATAGCCGGTCATGAAAATGATTGGAATGGCTTGACGAGACATTATCTCCCGAGCGGCTTCAATACCGTCCATACTGCCCACTAACTGGATATCCATCAGGATGATGTCCGGTTGTTCCCGTTCTGCGCTGGCAATCGCTTTTGCTCCGGTGGGAACCGGTTTGCATACTTTGTGCCCTAACTGTTTTAATTTACTTTGCAGGGCAAAGGCTGATAGGAACTCGTCTTCAACAATCAATATCTTCATTGTGCCATCACTCTTTCGGAAACCTTAGCGTAAAAACCGTACCTTTCCGGGTATCTACTTGGAGATCACCTTGCAATTGATACGAGGCCCAGAGGTTAACCAACCTCATACCCAGTGATTCTGTCGCTTGCCAGTCCAGTTCAGGCGGCAGGCCAACGCCGTTGTCACTGACGACCAGGATATATTCATCCTCACTAGCCTCAAAGGCAATATAGATTTCTTGGTTGGCTTGCCCTCCCTCGATCTTTTCCAAATAGAAAGAGGCAGGAAAAGCATATTTCAGGGCATTGGTCATCAATTCGTTGACAATCAACCCACAGGTAACCGCCAGCTTGGCGTCGACAAAAATGTTTGCGGCGTTTACGCTCAACGAAATAGGCCGGTTTCCCCCTAGAGCATTGAACAACTGGGCCGTCATTGTCTCCAGGTACTCGCCAAAATCGATCTGGGCCAAGTCTGTGGTTTGATACAACTTTTGGTGGACCAGACCCATTGCTCTGACCCGTCCCTCAAGTTCCTCGAATGCATCGACGAGTTCCGGGGATTCACTGTCCTCGGCCTGCATTTCGATCAAGTATTCGAGCCCACTCATATTGTTTTTGACTCGATGGTACACTTCTTTCAGCAGCGTTTCTTTTTCGGCCAGGGCGGCTTTGAGTTGATCCTCCGCCTGCTTGCGTTTGGTGATATCATGCCCAATTGTATATATCTCGCCCTTTTCTTCATCCGGATAAGCCATCCAATCTATCCATTTATGGGATCCATCTTTGCAAACCCAGCGATTTTCTAAATGCAGCATAGGTTTCCCATCGTAAACACTTTCTCCTACCACATCGGCGGTGATGTTCCTATCATTAGGATGGACAAACTCTTGATAGTAGGTGGTTAAAAGCTCTTTTTTGGTATAACCAAACATTTTCTCAAAGGCAGGGTTTACCATCGTCAGATAGCCTTCAAAGTCTCCTATGCCTATTATATCAATCGAGCGGTTAAAAATGAGTTCGAATTTTTCCTCTGCCTGCTTGCGCTCTTTACCCTGTTTGTCTCTCTGCAATCTTGCATATAGAACTGGAGCAATTTGATTGGCAATAGTTTCCAACATTTCCCGGTCTGTTTCATCATAGCCATCAAGTTTGTTTGCAAGGTGAATAGCGCTAATCATCTCATCACGGAAAATGACGGGAACAACTATCGTGTTCGTTATGGGAATATGTCCTTTCGGAGTATTAAAAGGTCCAGCATTAGAGATAAATGTTTTTCTCTCTTTGATGGCCTTGCCCCAGATGCCAAAGAATGATCCCTTTTGGAATACGAGTTCCTTGTCAGGCACATTGCACCTTTCCCAATAGATCTCCCTGCTTACGGCAGGGGCGACAAAAGAACCATCCTGGTCAAAATATCCAAAAGTACCAAACTCACTTTCCATTATTGCCTGAATGACCTTTAATACTTGTGCATACATCGTTTCGTCTGAATCGGTGAGAAAGATAGTGTTGATCTGATTTTTGACTCTCAGTACTCGTTCTGACTGCCGCAGCACCTCCTCAGCTTGCTTGCGCTCACTGATTTCGCGGGTCAACGCCTCGTTGGCCCGTTCAAGTTGCGCATTCTTCTCCTCGAGCTGCTTTTGCAAGTCGCGAATTATCAACTGCTTTTCTACCCGGATGACCACTTTATCCAGATCAAAGGGTTTGACAATATAATCGACCGCGCCAAGTTTCAGGCCCTTGAGCTTGGCATCAGTATCTGTGGCCACTGTCAAGAAAATAATTGGAATGTCTCGCGTGGCCTCATTTATCTTTAGGCGACGGCAAACCTCAAATCCATCCATACCGGGCATCTTTACATCCAGCAGAATCAGGTCGGGAGGTTTGGACGATAGCATACTCAATGCCTCTTTGCCGCTATTGGTAGAGGTGATTTTGTATCCCTTTTCACGTAAAATTGTCCCGATAACCTGGATGTTTTGAGGGCTATCATCCACAATCAAGATGTACTGGTTAGCATATTGTCTATCATTCATATCACTTTTCCTGATTCCATTGGTCAATAATTGTCTCTGATTTAACAATGCTTTTCTGGACTCTATAATTCATACCCTCGCGCCATACAAATCATCCCTAAAGCGTATGTGCCAAACCACACCATTGTGGGTATCAACCGTCGCCTCTCCCTGAAGTTGGTGATCTATGATACCAAAAACAGTTTGCATCCCCAAAGAATCGCTTTGCCTGAGGTCAAACCCAGGCGGCAACCCGACCCCGTTGTCGGAGAATTGCAGGACGAGTACATTTTCCTCTACCCGGCAAAGTTGCACCTTGATCTCGCCTTTCCTATCTCCAGGAAAGGCGTGTTGCAGGGCATTGGAGAACAATTCATTCAACACCAGTCCACAGGGTATGGCCGTGTCGATCAAAATCGGCACACTTTCCAGATCCAGCACAAGCTCGATGTGGTTGGGGGCTAGTTTGTAACTATCAAACACCAGGGCGGCCAGATCAGCGATGTACTCGGACAGATCGAGGCTCGACAGGTCATGGCCCTGGTATAGTTTCTGATGCACCAAGGCCATCGCCTGGATGCGATTGTCCATTTCCTGGAGTAGCCGTACCATTGCGTCATCCTGGGTCCGCGCGGCCTGTAGGCTAAGCAGCGCAGAAATGACGTTCATGTTATTTTTGGTGCGATGGTATAGCTCTAGCAGGAGCACGTTTTTTTCTTTGAGCGAGGTTTTGATTTTTTCTTCGGCTTGTTTGATCCCAGTGATGTCACGTGAGATGCCCAGCACAGTCTTTACCCGGCCGCTCTCGTCAAATTCTGGAAACAAGCGCCAATCCAGGTAAACCTTCCCCTCAGCTCCTTCCCACTCAAAAACGGTCTGGGAGGATTGACCTGTCTTGAACACGCTTGTAATTTTCTCCTCCCATAAATCGCTTGATTCTTCGTCAAAACTCGCTTCCTGGTGAGTTTTGCCAATGATGTCCTCTTCGGTCAAGCCAGATACTCTTAAAGCGGCCGGGTTCTCGTACAAGTGCCTACATTCTTCATCATAGCGCATAATATAGTCCTGGCTATTTTCAGCTAAGGATCTGAATTTCTCTTCGCTCTCCCGCAGTGCGTGCGTTGCTTGCAACACCTCAGCCAAAGCTTTGCTTTGGCCCTCCTCCGCCAGCTTGCGCTCGGTGATTTCGGTTGAGAGTTGCTTGTTGACCGCAGTCAACTCGCGGGTGCGTTCCTCGACTTTTTGCTCCAGGCGTTCGGTCAATTCTCGTAGACGCAGTTGGGTGCTGATGCGGGCCAGAACCTCTTCTTTTTCAAAGGGTTTGGTCACGTAATCAACCACGCCTGCCCGAAACCCTTTGAGTTTATGCTCGGTATCGGTCAGCACGGTCATCAAAATAACGGGGATATCTTGGATTTTAGGGTCTGCCTTTAAACGACGGCAGGTTTCAAAACCATCTATACCCGGCAGTATCACGTCTAATAGAATCAGGTCGGGTTGAGTCAACTGGGCTTGTTCAAGTCCATCTTCTCCTGTTTGGGCCGCCAAAACTATCAAGTTGTGCGCCGTTAAATAATCCGCCATAACGCTCAAGTTTGTTGGACTATCATCAATAATTAGAATGGTTTGAGGTTGAGAAACAGATTCGATACGCTGCGAAACGTTCATTATTCTTCTCCTGCGTAGCGCTTGATCAAGTTCTGCACCTTTTTTACCTGGTACCCTCTGGCTAATTGCTCCAGTAGATGCGCAAAGGGACGGTATTGTTCTCCCATTTGGGCAATTTGCGCTGCCTGTTGAGCAATTTCTTGCATGTTACCCCGTCTGGACAAATTTAGCAAAGCGGCCAACTGCTCCGGCGGCGGGGGTATCAGGTCAAGGGTATCACTATCCGGTTGCTTTAGGGTCGCCGAGGGCGCTTGATAAATCCATTCCAAGGTCAAATAGTTTGCCAGCATTGCAAACAGCCTTTCTGCGTTGACCGGTTTGCCCAAAAAATCATTACAGCCTGCCAACTTGGTTTGATGACGGTCTTCTTTCAGTACGCTGGCCGATACGGCAATAATGGGGACATCTTGCAAAGCCGGTATCTGTCGCATTTCCAACACAGCCTCAATGCCCGTCATTACCGGCATAACCACGTCGGTCAGGATCAAATCGGGATCAAACTGACGAGCTTTTTCCACCGCCTCCCGGCCATCATTGGCGGTGACGGTCTGGAAGCCTAGCGGCTCCAGCAGGTTGACCAATACCAGGCGGTTATAGTCTTTGTCATCCGCTATCAGTATCTTGCACCTGTCGCCTTGATAGCCCACAATCTTCTTTTTAGGCCCTATGGTGACATCGGCCTCAACGTCAACCGTGGGACAGGTGAGGTCAAACCAAAAGATGCTTCCTTCACCGGGGGTGCTCTCGACCTGCAAGCGGCTGTCCATTGCTTCCACCAGTTGGCGGCTAATGGACAACCCCAAGCCGGTTCCCTCAGCCCGACGTTGAATATCACCCACTTGCTCAAAGGGCAGAAAAATTTTCTCAAGCTGTTCGGTCGTCATGCCCACGCCGGTATCAAGCACTTGGAAGCGGAGACAGATAATTTGCCCCGTCTCAATCTGCTGCAAAGGGGCGGAGACTGTTCGCTCCGAGGGCGCGGACAAAGCCGTCACGTTCAAGGTCACATAGCCTGTGTTGGTGAATTTTACGGCGTTGCCCAACAGGTTGAGCAGTATTTGCCGCAGTCGTTTCTCATCGGCCTGAATGCCGCTGGGCAGGGGGGAGAGGCTCTCGTAGGAAAAGAGCAAGTCTTTCTGGTTGGCCCGCATGCGAATGATACCCGCAATGCTTTGCAAGAAACTGGGCAAGTGAAAATTGGTAGGGTACAGGTCCAACTTGCCCGCTTCGATTTTGGCGAGGTCCAGAATATCGTTGATGAGGGTTAGCAGGTGGTTGCCGCTCTGCTGAATGATATTCAGGCCATCTGCCTGAACAGTGGTCAGGTTGTGGCCGCGTTTGAGAATTTGAGCATAGCCGAGAATACCGTTGAGGGGGGTGCGAAGTTCGTGGCTCATGTTGGACAGAAATTGGCTTTTGGCCTGGTTGGCTATATCGGCTTTTTCGCGGGCTGATTCTGCCTCTTTTTTAGCCTGGGTCAGCGCCTCATTCGATTGCTGTAACTCGACCGTTTTCTCGGCCACCTGTTGTTCAAGCTGGCGGCGGCGGTTTTCCACCGACCGGACTCGCCAACTTGCACCGCCCACAACAAGACCTACCAATAAAAGTCCCAGCCCTCCCCTAAACCACCAGGTTTGCCACCAAGGGGGTGTGACCGTCACCTTGATTGATACCCCTTGTTCATTCCATAGCCCATCATTATTTGACCCTTTAATACACAGGGTGTACTCTCCCGAATCTAGACCCGTATAACGCCCAAAGCGGCGTGTACCGGCAAAATACCAATCCTTGTCCACCCCCTCCAACATGTAAGCATATTGGTTGTTCTCAGGATGGGTATAGTTGAGGGCGACATACTCAAATTCGAAGAAATTATTTTGCCAGTCGAGAGTAATCTCTTCCAGTTTCTCCAAAGCTTTGTCAACGCGTAGCTCTTCTCCCCCTTGTTTTAATGAGGTGAGATAAACCGGGGGAATAAAATCGTTTTCCTTTATCTGTTCTGGATAAAAGGCGTTAAC
>JAAEPW010000884.1 GCA_024232355.1 Chloroflexota bacterium
GACTGAAAGTTCTGTCACGATCCCTGTCACGATTTTTATGCCCTGTCACGGTCTGTCACATCTGTCACGCTGTCACGCTTTTTTGTGCCCAGGGCCAGGGCAGCAAGATCTGGTGTTACCATTCGAGGCGCATTGTATCCTTCCCCGCTGGTATTTAACCATCCACGATGCTCCCACGCCTGGGCCAATTTGGTCATTGCGTGCTTGCTCATACGGTCATTGTGAGCTTCATAGAGTTTATTGATCGTGAACGCGCCACCCAATTTGTCGAGGGCATAGAGCACCAACGCACGCTCCGTGTCGCTGAGTTTGGGGGCAAAAATGCTGTTGGTCGCAGGAATCACCGGAACCCAATCCCCCACGGCCTCCTCTGGCACGTAGGCAGCCTGCACCTTGCGCCACTTGCCGCCCGCGTTCGTCAGACACATACCAACCCGGTTGATCTTTTCGGCCCCGGTCCGATCGAGAATGATGCTGCTCTCCGTGTGGTCGGTGACACGAAAGGCGATTCGCGTGGTGAGATTTGCTTTGACCTGGCGGCTCAATACTCCTGCATCGGGGCGCTGCGTGGCCGCGATCAAGGCGATGCCCGATGCCCGGCTCTTGCGGGCCAACTCGACCAGAATAGACATCACGGAAGAACTGGCAAAGTCCGCAACCTCATCCACGAC
>JAAEPW010000885.1 GCA_024232355.1 Chloroflexota bacterium
CAGCCACTCGTGTGGCCGTCGCAGGTGATCTCTGCACCTGGCGGCGTGTGGACGACCGAGTTTTCTGCCACCGTCGAGGTGGGCTATGCCGGGCCGCTGACCAACGTGGTGCAAGTCAGCACCGAACAAGGCGCGACCGGCATCTATACCGAAACCTCCACAGCCCAGGTCACGCCCGATCTGATCGTCACGAAGCAGGCCAGCCCCGATCCTGTGCAAGCCGGTAAAGCTCTCACCTACACCATCCGCGTCACCAACACCGGCAATGCGCCCCTCAACGCCACGATCACCGACATCCTGCCAGAGCACGTGACGAGCACGCAGCCGCTCGTGTGGTCGTCGCAGGTGATCTCTGCACCTGGCGGCGTGTGGACGACCGAGTTCTCCGCCACCGTCGAGGTGGGCTATACCGGGCCGCTGACCAACGTGGTACAGGTCAGCACCGAACAAGGCCCGACCGGCATCTATACCGAAACCTCCACAGCCCAGGTCACGCCTGGCCTGATCGTCACGAAACAGGCCAGCCCCGATCCGGTGCAAGCCGGTAAAGCTCTCACCTACACCATCCGCGTCACCAACACCGGCAATGCGCCCCTCAACGCCACGATCACCGACATCCTGCCAGAGCACGTAACGAGCACACAGCCGCTCGTGTGGCCGTCGCAGGTGATCTCTGCACCTGGCGGCGTGTGGACGACCGAGTTCTCTGCCACCGTCGAGGTGGGCTATGCCGGGCCGCTGACCAACGTGGTGCAGGTCAACACCGAACAAGGGGTGACCGGCACTCACCAGATTTGCACCATCGCTGCCGCAGCACCCAATCAAGCCCCTTATCCCCCCACCCACCCCATCCCCGTTCATGGCGCAAGCGACGTAGCTATCACTCAGACCCTCAGTTGGCAAGGCGGCGACCCTGACGGCGATCCGGTAACCTATACGATTGCCCTTGGAAACAGCGATCCGCCACCTTTCATCACTACTACCACACTGACCAGCCATACACCCGTCAGCCTCGTCAACAGCACTAGCTATTACTGGGGCATCACCGCCACCGATGGCATCAGCATAGTCGTCGGTCCAATCTGGCACTTTGGGACTGTGTCAGCAAAGCTCCCCACTGGTCAAATCACCAAGTCAGTCACACCTACCGGCCAGGTAGAATATGGCTCTGAACTCACCTACACGCTATATATCTCGGCTGTAGCTGGTGTACGGATTAGATTGTACGATTTACTGGAAGGCACAACTTTTGTGCGTTTTGTTGAGACGTCCACAGAAATCACTCACACTAATGGTATTATCACCGGCACATTGACACCTACACCTACAAATCGAATCACGACCAGCTTTGTCACTCGAGTAGTAGGACCGGGGAATAGTGTGAGCAATCGAGCATGTATCTACCCATTCAATGGAACGATCCAAAGTGAATGTAGCTGGTCAAATAAGGTCACAAACCTCACTTTTGTTCACTCTGCCACCTACTTGCCGCTAATTGTCAAGAATTACCTTGCAGCACCGGACCTGGTAGTGCAAAGTATGACTGTCACTTCCACCAACGTGCAAGTGCTCATCAAGAACCAAGGCAATGCCTGGGTTAACGATGAATTCTGGGTTGATATATACATTGATCCAGACCCTGTGCCCACAGCCGTCAACCAGATTTGGTATGATGGACGCTCCGATCAAGGGCTTGTCTGGGGTATAAAAGCCCCAGCGTTGCCACTGAAACCAGGCGGCGTACTCACCCTGACAATTGGCGACGTCTACTATTCGGAAGAGAACAGTCACTTTGACGGCGAACTCGCAACCGGCACACCACTCTACGCTCAAGTAGATTCGGTCAACTTGAACACCACCTATGGCGGTGTGCTAGAGACTCACGAAATCAAAGGAGAGATTTACAACAATATCACGGGACCGGTTTTTTCAGCCCCGGCATTCAGTGTCATAAAAAGATCCAAAGTGAAATTATCTATCCGTAGGTATCAGTATATTCGATCTCGCAATCTACAGTTCAGATGACAAAACAACGAAAAAGAAAACTAGCCATTCTCGTTTCCCTGCTCATCGTCACACCGCTGGGATTCGGGCTAAAGTTGTACACCGGTCCCGCCCAGGGCTGGATCAACAACAATGCCGCTGGCGCGCTGTACGAGGTTTTCTGGTGCCTGGCCCTGCTTTTCTTGTGGCCGCGCCAGGAATCCACGGGCAAAATAGCGCTCGGCGTGTTCGTCGTCACCAGCATACTAGAAGTGCTGCAACTGTGGCATCCCTGGCCGTTAGAACAAATCCGCGCCACCTTCATCGGACGGGCGCTGCTGGGCACGACGTTTTCCTGGTGGGATTTCCCGCACTATGGGCTGGGGTGTGGGTTGGGTTGGCTTTGGATGCGGGGGATTTTGCGAGCATTCCCCTGGAAAACCGAGTAGGGCGGTTTTGCTAACCGCCGTTGGTCGAAGAGTCGGATTGCGTGCAACCTTTGGTTGCCTACCGACCTACTGGAGACAGGAAAGATGTCCGGCTACAGCATTTATGACATCTTTGACACACAAGACCTACTGGAACTCCGGGACGAGTTGCGCGTCTCCGTACACGCGCTGCGCGAGGCGTACAAGGAAGGACTGTGCGGCAAGGACATCATCTATGCAATTTTCGAGGGTCAGGTGATCGAACATTATCCCCGCCGCAGGCGCGTGCTCATCGCGGGGCCGATAGCGGATAGCAACATCCCCCTGCACGTCGTCTGTGATTATGCTGGTACCAGCGAGATCGTCGCCGTGACCGTTTATATCCCGAATCGGTCCCACTGGACGGCCAACCTGATCAGAAAACGTGCAGACAGTTAATGGATCAGAAAGAGTAAAATGGATTTGAATGCACAGAGCGTGCCCTTGTTCAGCAAAACGTTGCTCATTGTCGTGGTCGTGATCTTTATCGCCATCGCGATTGTCTGGCTCGTGCTATACGCGCGTGTCCGGCGCTGGCGGCAACAATCTGACGATCAACTC
>JAAEPW010000886.1 GCA_024232355.1 Chloroflexota bacterium
GCCGGAGTTGTTTGCGCCAGTGTTAATGCAGTCATCGCAGCCATCGGTATCCACATCGCGGCAGTCGTTAGGATTGAGGGAGTCGTCGTCATCGCCGTCAGCCACGCCGTCGTTGTCGTCATCTGGATCGCCCCCATTACACAGACCGTCCCCGTCTGTGTCGAGTCCGTCGTTGTCGGTATCGCCGCCGGAGTTGTTTGCGCCAGTGTTAATGCAGTCATCGCAGCCATCGGTATCCACATCGCGGCAGTCGTTAGGATTGAGGGAGTCGTCATCATCGCCGTCGGCTACCCCGTCGTTATCATCGTCGGGATCTCCTCCATTGCACAGACCGTCCCCGTCGGTGTCGAGTCCGTCGTTGTCGGTATCGCCACCGGAGTTGTCGGGGCCGGTGTTAATGCAGTCATCGCAGCCATCGGTATCCACATCGCGGCAGTCGTTAGGATTGAGGGAGTCGTCGTCATCGCCGTCAGCCACACCATCGTTGTCATCATCAGGATCCCCATCGTTGCAGATACCGTCGCCGTCGGTGTCGGTACCGTCGTTGTCCGGGTCACCGCCGCTCCCGTCCGCACCGGTGATGGCGCAGTCATTGCAACCGTCCCCATCGGTGTCGTCGCAGTCGTTGGCGTCTAATGGATTGTCGTCCTCCCCATCGGGAACACCGTCATTGTCATCGTCCGTGTCCCCATCGTTGCAATCGCCATCACCATCGGTGTCGAGTCCGTCATCATCGGTGTTGCCTCCGCTGCCGTCCGCGCCGGTGTTAGCACAATCGTCACAACTGTCGCCATCCCCGTCGGCGCAGACATTTTCATCGAGGGGATCGTCATCGGTGTTGTCATCGACCCCATCTCCGTCCGTGTCCGGATTCTGGGGATCCGTATTGGTGGTGTCGCACTCTTCACTGTTCGACAGTCCATCGCCATCGGTGTCTGAGCCGCCGGCGATAATGGTTATGACGAATGGCGGACTGATGTCTGTATCGGCCGCGGAGAAGGTATCCACATAGTTGTCCTCGCCCTTTCCGTTAGCGATCCACCGTCCCCAGGCGCGCGCGTTGCCAGTCTGGGCAACATCGTCTGTATCCATATAATACGCATCAGATGCAGTGGCGTAACTTTCCGGATCCAGCCCGTCGGGAGGCGCGGAAAAAGGCGAGTACTCGCCGCTTCCTACAAAGTCCATTTCCAGATCCAGCTGCACGGAGTTATCGTCCCAAAACATCATAATCGGTGTTCGGGTGCTCTTGTCCGATTCGACGCGAAACATCCGGATGCCTGGGTAGGCTGTCTCGATATCGCGCGCGATGTAGTGAAATTCACCCACATTCAGACGTACAATGCAATTGTAGTCGCCGGGCCCGGCAATGGTTCCATCGTTGTCTGCGCCGTTCCAGACAACGGTGTTCACGTCCCCATCGGTTGCATCACCAAAAGAAGAGAAGTCGGTGCTGTCGCCAAAGTCATAAAAGGTGTCCTTATTGACATCGCAGACCACCACGTAAGTGCCCGTGATGTTGCTGTTGAATGTAATGGTGCCGTCGGAGCTACCGGTGACGATTAGATCGTCAGCGCCGCAATCAGACGAGAGAACAACGTTGGTCACATCTGGAGTAATCCAGTTGTATTGGGCAGTATCGGGTGGGTTCAGATAGAGTCGGTACAGGGGAACGACCGTGTTACCGGCTATTACGATGGAGCGACCTATGCGATCTCCGCCGCTAGTCTCCGGACCGATGGTGTTGGCATTTAGCCAGTATTCGTATCCGGACACGCCTTCCATGCGCATCTCAATGACCGCGTCGCGTCCCACTGCTCCCCCGGGCACAACCGCATAGACACTACCGTTGACCGCAAATTCTTCATCGTAGCCATCGTTATAGAAATACCAATTGTCTGCCCACAGACGGCCGAGGATCTCGTTGTCATCTACGTTGAGGCAATTTGCGTCAGAGACGTCTGAGCACACACGAATGTCCCACTCGGTATGATTCCTCTGATTTCTTTCAAGTTCTAAATAATAAGCGCCCGTGACGCTGTTGGCTGCATTGGTGCAATCGTCTCCTGTCAGCACAGCAACTTCAGTCGACTTATCCGGTTGATTGACAGTAAGGTCACCTCTTCCGACCCAGCAAATTTTATCATTTGCGCTATCGACAATATCGACGTACAGCTCAGTCGATGCCTGCAATTGTTGGTCGTCGTAATCACTTGCCCCAATATCGTAGGCATCGAGCTCTGCCGAGCCTTCGGCCAGAACCATCATGGGTAGTAAAATGACAGTCCAAAAAATTGTGAAATAGATGCTTCGCCTCATGTAATGTTCCCCCTACTATCGAAACCCCCTTAAGGATTGCATTGAATATGACAAAACCAATAAGGGATCGAACAACCATTACTAAACTAAATAAAGCACTAATAGATCGTGTCGCAACCGTCGGGATCAGATATATCTTTTACTTTTTATCAATAGACAATCTATCGTTGATGCTACGCATCTCAATCACTCCAAATCATATCCTTTTGGTAGTATTTCTATGCAGTTATATAAATCCTAAGCAATATAGGTACTGGCCGATTGTCCGTCGTTTGGTTTATTGTGTAAGTGTGTATAAGGGGTCGGATATCGTTAGCTTTAAAAAACCTCGTGCACTCCATATTTTTGAGGGTAGCATCAAAAGCTGTTTCTGTTTGGGACCCGAGGCGTAGCCTAAGGTGTCGAAAATCAATTTTGCTTGGTCGATCGGTTGTTAATAGACGGTAAAAGCAAAGGAGCGATGCAGCACATTCCAAGTGCACCTATGCCACCAACAATATAGGGTGTGCCGGCGCCAAAATGGTCGAGCAAAAACCCACAGAAAGTAGTTGATATAATTCCTCCGATGCCCGGCCCGATCATCATTAGAAGCCCCTGGCCTGTTGAACGCAGTTGCTTTGGAATCAAACACTCCACATAAAGCGGCGACCCCACGAGCAAACCGGCAATTACGATTCCGTGCAGTATCTGTATCGGATAGATAACGGCGAGATCAGAAGAAAAACCACAAACAGTCCATCTAAGTCCTGCTGCCAATGTGGCGCAGGCAACCATGATACGCGGCCCCATGAATTTAAAAATATTAGCCGCATAGGCCACCAATGGAATCTCCAGTGCAATCATCCAGATCCACATGTAACTGACAGATTCCATGTTACCTCCAAGGGATCGAACATAGATCGGGAAAAGTACCATCGGTCCTTGTAGGAATAGGAATGAGCCAAAAACAAACACCAACACCCTTAGAAAAGGAACGTGTCGAATCAGAATTAAGTAGTCGTTTGGAGCGGCTCTGGCCGAAACGCCGCCCTTTCGAGGAAGGAGCCATGCGACTACTGATGCCGCGGCCATTAACAAACTGGACACAATAAATATATACTCGAGACCCGGTTCGGACAGACCAGAGGGATTCCC
>JAAEPW010000887.1 GCA_024232355.1 Chloroflexota bacterium
CTACACAGACCCGAACACTCTCCAAAGCTGGCACGATAGTCAAGAATTGGCCCCCAAGCAGGTCTATGCCTTTGACCCACTCAATGCCGGCGTGCCCCCATTGTTCGAGGGAATCGCTACCGTTGGGTCTGAACAACCTCTGATCGCTATCGTGAACAGCAACGAGAGCCTGCCCCCTTTTGGAACCTACATCTACCGCGTCCCGGTTCCCTCTGCCGAGGGTGGCGGGAACCGTCATCTTTATTTCCCCGCCCTGGTCAACGACTTTCAGAGTTGGCGCGAGAGCGTGATCAGGTTTGTGAACACAGGACCGATCACAGTGACTTTTGATCTTGAAATCAAAGGGGTAGCGGTTCTGACGGATGAGTCTATTGCACCCTGGAAAACGGGGGGCTATTATTCAAGCGGTGACCAGCCCTCGGATTGGTCAGAAAGCGGGCTCGTTCCAGATGCTCAATCCATACATAGCCTGACCTGGTTGCTGGGCAACTTTACGGGCGATTTTTATGCCGCCTATTCTGCCTTGAGCCGTGGCGCCAAAACC
>JAAEPW010000888.1 GCA_024232355.1 Chloroflexota bacterium
AAGGAAATCGAAGTAATCTGCAGTCTCATCGCGCACCAAATTGAATTCACATTAGATGTCATTTATGACTATTATCATGATGCTGACTCGGTAGAACACGGTGTGTTCACGAGGTTTTTTGGGAGTACGGCGCTTTCAACAGCTTAGCTCATGTTCCGCAGTTGAAGCGCGGAGAGCCAATCTGAGCGAAAAAAGTTGAAACATCGGGCAAATGTAAGGCATCCCACAGAGTCTGTTGAGTCTCGGAAAACGGTGGAGGCAACCAGGCGACACTGCCATCTGGGAAAAGCAAGACCGTTAGGGCAAAGTCCTCAAAGGTTTCCAGGATAGCGCGGCCCGTCCAGGGCCGTTTGCGTTGGGCGGTTGACTGACGAATGAGCCATTCCAAAATGGCATAGACCAAGAGGGCCAGCATGGTCAGAAACACCAAAGCGGTAATGCGCCGGTCAGTCCGGAGGTGAATCGGGCGGAGCGGAACAGGTCCTTTGAGGATACTAAAGCGGTGTTCGCTACAGCACTGGGCTTTGAACTGGATGAGCATTTTGTCGGCAGACAGAGGGGCGTTGGTGACCAAGGCATACCGCCCATCGACCTGCGCAGCGGCGGCGATAGCCGCTTCATCACGGGCAAAAGTGAGGGTTAAGTCGCCTTCGGTGCCGGTCAGCGTCCAGTGGATTAAGCCCTGGGCCGCCCGGAATTTCTTGACCGTGTGGGCGAGTTGCTGGCGGACATATGCTTCACGTTTGTAGCGGCGGCGGTTGAGTTTCGTCTGGATGTCCGCCAGTCGGGTTAAGGTCTGGTCCAGATGATTGTCGCGTAATTGACGATCGAGTTTCGCTTTGCCGCGACTATACACAATCAAGACCTGTAAGGGCACCGATTGGTCGTCCGTGGCAAAATCAAAGGTCCGCAACACACCATAATAAGTGGGCGGGTCATTCGCGCGCGCCGATTGAGGTTGAAAACTGAGCGGATGCTCCATCAACTCTGCGTTGGTTGCTGCCTGCATCAAGGTGCGCACATCGGGCGGCGTCCATGGCCCCAAAAACAGGACGTCTGCTTTCAAATAGCCCTCAATCAATTCCTGATTGAACATCGCCCGATCCCCCACAAACACAACCCGGTGTGGATATTTCACCTGACTGAATAACCGTTTCAACTTTGTCACATGCTGAAGCGGTGTTTTGCAGTCGGTCGTATTACCCGCCAGCAATTCATACATCAGCGGCAGTTTACTTTCGCCGATCACACTCACCCCGAGATTGACTTGTTTGGTATCCGAGCGGTGATCGCGGCTATACCCGTATGTCGCCAACTCGCTCTCGGCGTATTTCCCCTCAAAGTAGCATGACGTCAGGTCATAGTGAATGAATTCACCTGCTAACTTCGGATAGCTTTTCAGCGCTCGCCCTACTATTTTCATCCATAGGTCTTCGGTCTGGTCGCTGAGCGCATCCAACGTGCGGCCCAACCGATCGTCGTTGAACTCCTCTGCCGGACGTCCCAGCCAATCCGCCAACCCTGTTTTTCCCAGCCATTCTCCGACTTTGTACATCGCTTTCGGCTTGATCAAGCGGTTCAAGACCAGGCCCACCGTCGTGCGTCCATGACTGATTGTCTGATCGCCCCGCAGACATTGCTCATCCGTTAGTTCCTCGATCCCCAATGTTTCCATGATCCCCCACACGAGCGGACTGGCTCCCACTTTGTAGATGCGCTGATTCTGGACTGCCGCCATCAGTTTTTCGGCTTCGTTTGCCATTCTTTCCTCTGTTTTTGAGGCGATCTTACCTCATTTTTCCCCTTGCGCTTCAACTGCGGAACATGAGCTAAGACCAACAGAAATTGTGCGTAGCTCCATCCGGCTTGCTGGGCATCCTGGGCCAGATCCGCATACTGCTCCATAAACGAGGCGAGATGTAGGGTCTTGAGGTGCTGTTCCAATTGGGCGTTAGTGGACATGCGACCCTCGCTGCAAGAGTTGGTCATACACCGCCAGGTCAACCGGTTGTTGGCCGACCTCAGCCAAGGTGGGTTGAGTGGACAAATCGAGTTGCGGTGGCAAGGTTTCAGGCATAAGCGCCTGATGCAGACATAAAGTCACATTCGCTAGGTGGGCGCTGCCACATTCCAGCGCTTGTTTCACTGCTGCTGTGACAGCGTCAGGCGGATAGCAGCGGTGCAAACTGAGAAT
>JAAEPW010000889.1 GCA_024232355.1 Chloroflexota bacterium
CGTGCTGGCTACCCGATTGCTGTGGAACATTGCCGTGTCGATGAACCAACGGATGCGCTTCATCCAGTGGCAACTTCAGAGGGCATCCCAACGAGCATCGCAGGAATAAAACTCGCTAGCTATTGTCGACCTGTGCAATAGATTTATGCACAGGTCGAATTTTTCCTTTATACGCTTATTGGTTTGAACTGGGATATTTACAATACGAGATTTACCTGGCCAGTTCAAGCACCACAGCTTGCCCGCGCAATTTCCATCCTTTCATTTTTCGCAGCACGCGCTCCGCGTGTCGCTCGGACACATCAACAAAAGCATGCTGTTTATGAATGTCAATTGCGCCAATAGATTTACCAGGGATACGGGCAGTACCCGCAATTGCACCGACAATTTCGCCAGGATGCAGGCCGTGCGCTCTCCCAATGTTCATAGAAAGCCGCATCATGTTCGGCTCACGTCCACCCTTCCTCGACTCACGATTCCCCTTGCGCTGAGATCGCTTGCCATGTGACGCGCGCTTGCCCTGCGCCTTGCGATGATTCGCATGACGTTTGGCGGATGCGTGGACTTTGGCAATCTCTTCAATGGGGCGCTGCTGCTCCCCAGCGCGTGCTAGTTGAATTGCAGCCGCCGCAATATCCAGTGGATCACAGCCAGCCTCGGCCAGTTTGGAAACCAGAGCGCGTTCGTTCTGTAATTCCTGGGCCATTTGATCGCCCAATTGATCCATGAATCGCTCATCGCGACGGTTCAGTATCTGGGCTGCGGTGGGCAACTTGGCAGACGCAATCGAGCATCGTGCGTACTTTTCAATCCTGCGCACGCGCCAACGCTCTTGGGGTGTAACCAAGGTAATGGCAATCCCTTTTTTTCCGGCTCTGCCGGTCCGCCCAATGCGGTGAACATAATACTCGGGGTTCAAAGGCAAATCATAGTTGATCACGTGCGAGATGTCATTGATATCCAGCCCTCGGGCGGCGACATCGGTTGCTACCAAAAACGTGACCTGCCCACGGCGAAAACGTCCTAGAATCGTCTCTCGGATTTGCTGACTGAGATCACCATGCAACGCCTCTGCCTGAAAGCCGCGAGAAAGTAACGCCTCGGCCAAGTCAGCAGAGCCAACTCGGGTACGCGTAAAGATCAATGCGCGGGTCACCGGTTCTATCTCTAACAAACGTGTGAGTGCGGCCAGCTTGTCATTTTGCCGAACGTCGTAATACCGTTGCTCAATGTTAGACACGGTCAATTGCTTGGGGTTGATCGTGATCGCTTCTGGCGCGTGCATATAGCGGTTGGCGAGATTGTGGATGGGAGCAGGCAGCGTCGCCGAAAACAGTGCTGTCTGGCGCGTGTCTGGCGTCTCGCTCAAGATGGCTTCGATATCTTCGATAAAGCCCATACTCAGCATCTCGTCCGCTTCGTCCAGCACCAAGAAACGCACACCACTCAGATCGAGAACCTTTTTGCGAATCAAATCCAACATCCGCCCCGGCGTGCCTACAACGATATCCACACCACGTTCAAGACGCCTGATCTGACGGCTGTACGATTGCCCTCCGTAAACAGGCAGCACACGCACGTTGCAGTGCTGTCCATAATTGTGAATTGCCGTAGCCACTTGATTTGCCAGCTCGCGGGTGGGGGCGACTACCAACCCTTGCACATTGGCACATTTTGAATCCAACACGTGTACCATTGGCAATGCAAAGGCCGCCGTCTTGCCCGTTCCAGTCTGTGCCTGGCCCATTACGTCACACCCGGTCAACAACAAAGGGATAGCCCCTTCTTGAATTGGCGTAGGCACTTTGTACCCCAACTCTGTCACGGTCTGCACCAATTCAGGACGCAATCCCAATGTTTGAAATGTAGTTGTCACTCTATACTCCTTGCAATAAAAAAGCCTTACCTGTTGGCAAGGCTCAACCTGCTAACATTCTACTTTCGGCGCACTTTGCACCGGGAGGGATTATAACACAAAGACAGAACTTGGCAACGTGTCACGTTCACACGAACCGTTGACGTCTATGCCGCGTTCGGTTATAATAGCACCTCGTGGACACCAATGTTGAACAAAGCAATCCCACGAAAAATACTGAGATGACTAGAGCAAACGATGCAATTCGACAAACACATCAGAGCCATCAAAAAATGGTTGACCCCCGGCATAGGGATCAAACGTTGGCTGGTATTTTTGGGCTTTGGTATCGCACTCTTGGTCCTGGGTTTTAGCTCGCTGCTCAGACAGTTCTATCCCTTACCGAGCGTCTTTCATTACCTGACGCTCCAATTCATCCCACGCGGTCTGCGAGCCGGAATCCTGGGGCTGCTCGGTGTGGGAGCAATAGCAACGGCACTGGTCCGCATCAACCGCACTCTGCTCGCGCCTTTTGTAAAGGCCGATCCCGAGGCGATGGTAAATGCCGTGTATCGTTATCGACAGCGGGAGCGTGGTCCAAAGATCGTGGCTATTGGTGGAGGGCATGGCCTATCCGCCTTGTTGCGCGGGCTTAAAGAGCACACGGCCAACATCACTGCCATCGTCACCGTCGCCGACGACGGGGGCAGTTCGGGACGACTGCGACGTGAACTAGGCGTGCTACCGCCGGGCGATTTCCGAAATTGCATCGCCGCGCTGGCCGACGACGAAGCGCTAACGACCCAACTGTTCCAATATCGTTTCGGTAATGGTAACGGACTCGATGGTCACAGCTTTGGTAATCTCTTTATCACTGCGATGGCAGAGGTGGCCGGTAGTTTCGAGCAAGCAGTACTAGAGTCGGGGCGTGTGCTCGCTATCCAAGGACGTGTGATTCCCAGCACCCTGCGCGACGTAACACTGATGGCCGATCTACGCACCGAACCCATTGGGATCAGCCGGGTCAGTGGCGAGTCGAGCATCACCAAGGCCAGCGGAGACATTGAACGCGTCTACCTGGAACCCGACAATGTCCCCGCCTATCCCGAAGCAGTGCGCGCGTTACTGGAGGCGGATCTCATTGTGGCCGGTCCGGGCAGCCTGTACACCAGCGTCCTTCCCAACCTGCTGGTGCCAGACGTGGCGCGGGCGGTCGAGGCCAGCCGAGCACCCAAAGTCTATGTCTGCAACGTTGCCACCCAGGTCGGCGAGACGGATGGGTACAGCGTGGGTGACCACGTGACGGCGTTGGAGGCTCATTTGGGTAAGGGCGTATTTTCGGCAGTGCTGACCAACCAAAACCTGGACGTGGATTTTGATGCGCCTGCCGGAGTTGAACTAGTTTCAACAAACTATCCGCCCGACGCGGAATACCACGTGATTACTGATGATCTGGTTGATTCAGCTCGTCCGTGGCGGCACGACAGCCGCAAACTTGCACAAGCGTTGTTAAAGTTGTTACAAGAACAACTATTTCAAACTAAAAAGGAGTAAAGTAATGACAGTAAAAATTGGTATCAATGGTTTCGGCCGCATCGGCCGACAGGTTCTCAAGGCGATGAAGGAAAAGTACGACGACGAGTTTGACGTCGTTGCCGTCAACGACCTCGTTCCGCCCGAGACCAACGCGCACCTGTTCAAGTACGATTCCAACTTTGGCATCTACCCCGGCAGCGTCGAGGTCGTCGAAGGTGACATCATCGTGGATGATGACCGCATCAAGGTCTTTGCCGAGCGCGATCCGGCGAACTTACCCTGGGGCGACTTGGGCGTGGAGATTGTGGTCGAAGCCACTGGCTTTTTCCGCGATGGAAAGAAAGCGGCCGCGCACATCAATGCTGGCGCGAAAAAGGTCATCATCAGCGCTCCAGGTAAACCAGCAAGCAGTATGGATTTGACCGTCGTGCTGGGCGTCAACGATGACAAGTACGATCCGGCCAACCACCACATCGTCTCCAACGCCTCTTGCACCACCAACTGCTTGGCCCCGGCCGTCAAGGTTGTCAATGACAATTTCGGCGTCATCAAGGGCGTTATGACCACCATCCACTCGTACACCAACGACCAGCGCATTCTGGACGTCGCCCACAGCGATCTGCGTCGGACGCGGGCAGCGGCTCTGAACATGATTCCCACCACCACCGGTGCGGCCAAGGCACTGGCACTCGTCATCCCCGAACTAGAAGGCAAGTTTGACGGCATGTCTATGCGTGTCCCCACCCCCACCGTCTCTGTGGTGGACTTTGTGGCCGAGTTGGAAAAGGAAACAAGCGTTGAGGCCGTTAACGCCGCGTTCAAGGCCGCTTCCGAAGGCACGCTCAAGGGCATCTTGGGCTACTCGGATGAGCCATTGGTCTCTATGGATTACAAGGGCGATCCTCGCTCCAGCGTCGTAGATGGATTAACCACTATGGTTATGGGCGGCAACCTGCTCAAAGTTCTGACCTGGTACGACAACGAGTGGGGCTACTCGGTGCGCGTCGTCGACCTAGCCAAGTTGATGGTCGACAAGGGACTGTAGAAAGTAAAAGTAGACAAGAAAACAAGTAGGCAGGGAGTTTTTCCCTTGTCTACTTGTATCCTTGTCTACTTTTCTGGGAGAGATTATGAACAAAAAAACGATTCGTGACGTAAACGTGTGCGGCAAGCGCGTGCTGGTGCGCGTGGACTTTAACGCTCCACTCAAGGACGGCGTAGTGACCGACGACACTCGCATCCTGGCCGCATTACCCACCCTGAATTATCTGCTAGAGCAAGGCGCAGCGTTGATCCTATGCTCGCACCTGGGTCGGCCCAAGGGAAAGGTTGTGCCCGAGCTAAAGATGGACCCAGTAGCGGCGCAACTGGCAGAACTGTTGGACCGTCCGGTCAAAAAACTCGACGACTGCATTGGAGCAGAGATCGAGGAAGCAGTCCAAGCACTGGAACCTGGCGACGTCGCCGTGCTGGAGAACACTCGTTTCTACGCGGAAGAAAAAGCCAACGATCCTAAATTCGCCAAGCAGTTGGCCGGTCTGGCCGACATTCACGTCAACGACGCCTTTGGCGCAGCCCATCGCGCCCACGCCTCGAACGTCGGCGCGGCACAACACCTGACCAGCGTGGCCGGATTTCTGATGGAAAAAGAGTTGGAATTCCTTGGCCAGGCAGTCGGCAACCCAGAGCATCCCTACATCGCCATCCTGGGAGGAGCCAAAATTTCGGACAAGATCGGCGTGATCGAAAGCCTGCTGGAGCAATGTGATCGACTGCTCATCGGCGGCGGAATGGCCAATACCTTTTTCAAGGCCATGGACTTTGAGATGGGCGATAGCCTGGTTGAAGACGTGGCCGTATCTACGGCCAAATCGCTTTTGGAGAAAGCCAGAGGTCGGATCATCCTACCAGTAGATGTGGTTATCGCCGATGCCTTTGACAACAATGCCAACACCCGTGTCGTGGCCCCCAACGAGGTCATCAGCGGCTGGCGCATCCTCGACGTCGGCCCCAAAACCCTGCCCACTTTCGAGTCGGCGCTAGGGGCAGCACAGACCATTGTCTGGAACGGGCCGCTGGGCGTGTTCGAGATGTCCAACTTTTCCAAGGGCACCTTTGCCTTGGCAGAAACGCTCGCCAATATGGACGCTACCACGATCATCGGCGGCGGCGACTCGGCAGCCGCAGTGCGCCAGGCCGGATTGGTAGACAAAATGAGCCACGTTTCCACCGGTGGCGGAGCCAGTCTGGAATTCCTGGAAGGCAAAGTCTTACCAGGTGTAGCCGCAATAGCCGACAAATAGGAGATACATATGCGTACACCATTCATCGCCGGTAACTGGAAAATGCACAAAACCATCGCAGAAGCCGTCACGCTGGTACAAGAACTGCGCGTCGCACTGGAGGGCGTCAAGGGTTGCGATGTAGCCGTCTGTCCGCCCGCCCCTACCCTATCTCCCGTACACGAGGCCTTGGCTGGATCGAACATCGGCCTGGGAGCGCAGAACGTGTACTGGGAAGAGCAGGGGGCCTTTACCGGCGAGGTCAGCCCACTGATGCTAAAAGGTCTGTGTGATTATGTCATCATTGGGCACTCGGAGCGCCGTACCCTATTTGGTGAAACCGATGAAACGGTCAATAAAAAACTGCACGCGGCACTGGCCCATAGTCTAAAACCGATCCTCTGCGTGGGAGAGAACCTGCAACAAAACCAGGCCGGGGAGACAGAGGACTTTGTCGGCGGCCAGGTGCACGCAGCTTTCGCTGGCATCAATGCTGAGCAAACACGAACCATTACGGTGGCCTATGAACCAATCTGGGCCATCGGTACGGGAGTGGCAGCCACCGGAGATGGAGCCAACACCATCATCGCGGGAGCCGTGCGTGGGGTATTGGCCGAGATATACGGCGACAACGTGGCCCAAGCCATACGCATCCAGTATGGCGGCAGCGTCAAGCCCGCCAATGCTGCCGAGTTTATGGCCCAACCCGACATCGACGGCGCGCTGGTGGGCGGTGCCAGCCTGCGGGCAACCGACTTTGCGGCTATCGTACAAGAGACACTAAAGACGAGGGCATAAACACTCGAGCCTGCATCTGGCAATGGATTGGACACCATTCCTCTGGCTAACGGCAACACTGGCGCTCCTACTTTTAGTTGAGCGATGGATTCACCGTCACTTGCAGGGGGTTATGCTGCTGTTCACGGGTGATCCCGATGTCGCGGTCCCCCTGTATGCGTTGCCATTGCTGCCAGGTATCGTCCTGCACGAGTTCAGCCACGCATTTGCTGCGTTCTTGCTGGGAGTGCGGGTGGGACGCATCTCTATCCGCCCCAAACGAGCGGGGCAGCGCATCCAGTTGGGCTTTGTTCCAATTGAAGAAACCAACGCATGGAGAGCCAGCCTGATCGGGCTGGCTCCACTGTTGGTAGGCTGCATTGTCATTCTGTTGATCGGATACTGGGTCTTTGGACTAGGAACGATTGGGGAATCGCTTGCCGCCGGAGAGTGGAGCGCCCTGGTCACCGAGGTGCCCAGAGCACTAAAAGCGTCCAACGCTTGGGTTTGGGCCTATCTGATCTTTGCCATAAGCAACACCATGTTGCCCAGCAGATCCGACCGGCAAGCCTGGGGGCCCGTCATTCTCTTTTTGTTCCTGATCGGCATGTTGATTTGGATACTGGGGTTTGGATCGGCGATTGTCGCACATCTGTCCAGTCCCCTCACTATCGCACTACGTTGGCTGGCAACAATGTGCGCCATCACGATCGTGGTTGATCTACCGTTTGCGTTGTTGATTGCGTTGACAGAAAAATTGTTGGAGCGGGGGAAAGGATGGCGAGTGGACTATCAAGCATAAACTGGGAATTGGCCTTTGGCGCGGGGATCCTCTTTTTAACACTCACCTTGACCCACCAACTGTTGAATTATAATGCGCTGATTCTGCCATCCGAGATCATTGGCTACAAAAGAATAACGCTCTGGCTATACACCTTGTTGGTACTACCTGGTATACTACTCCACGAACTAAGTCACGCGATCACCGCCTTGTTCCTGCTCGTCGATGTGTATGATTTCCACATAGGTCCCACGGCAACCCAGGATGGTGGTCTCTCTCTAGGATACGTCGTATTGGGGCAAGCGGACGCTCTGCGTCATAGCCTCATCGGACTATCTCCCTTGATCACCGGCACGAGTGCGATCTTTATCATCAGTGAGTTCACTTTTGGTATCACCGGTGCTTACGATGCGTTTGCGGCCAACGGTTGGGTGCACGCGATGCGCGCGCTAGAACCAAGTCTATCCGATGCGTGGGGATGGTTGGCAATCTATCTCATCTTTGCCGTGAGTTCGCACATGTTTCCCTCTCCTTCCGACCGTCAGAGATGGCTGCCATCCATACTCTTTTTGCTGATCCTCTTTGGCATCGGAGCAGCAGTGGGTATCACTGGCAAACTAACCGCATGGCTCATCAACCCCATCAATACGTTATTCCGATGGTTGATACTCATCTTTGGTCTCACCCTCATCATCGATCTGCCCATTCTGCTGCTGCTCGCCGCAGGTACGCGAGCAGCCACCAAACAATCCCGCAGCATTTGAAACAAAACCCTCATACGTTGTGCTGGCGAGAAAGCCACGCCAGTACAACGATCACAGCGATACCAATACTTATCAGTGCCACCAGTTTGTAAATACGGGAAGAAACAATCAACGCCAGTCCACCAAATAGTGCACAGAAGCCCCAATAGAAAAGCACGATCTTTCGTTCAGACAGTCCCAAGTCGAGCAGGCGAAAGTGGAGGTGCCCCCGGTCAGCCTGGGCAGGGGAACGACGACGGCGCAGTCGATCAAAGATTTGCCAAATCACGTCTACGATGGGTACCCCCATCACCAAGAGCACTGTCGCCACCCGTCCACCGGCGACAAGGCTCACCCCCCCCAAGGCATAGCCCAAGAAAAATGCCCCCGCGCTCCCCAAAAAAACCCGTGAAGGCGCCACGTTATAGGGCAAAAAGCCCAACAGCGCCCCCAAGAGTGTCAGTGGCAACAGTGCCACGCCAGGCTGCCCCACACGGTGCATATGAATCGCCAGCACCAGGCAAAGAATCGCCCCCACCCCAGCCGCCAGTCCATCCAATCCATCCAGCCAGTTGACCGTGGTCATCATCCCCATGATCCAAAAGATCGTCAATGGAATATAGACCCAAGCCCCCCAGGAATAGGCTTCCAGTTCTACATAGCCGACAAAAGGCAACGTAAACCGCTCGAGCCAGAGCAAAGTGGTGACGGCAATCAACGAGAGCAGAAACTGAAAAATCAACTGAGGTTTCGGAGGCAAGTCGAACCGGTCGTCAATCAACCCAAAGAGAAACGCACCCAAGCTTCCGATCAAAAGCCCCTTCAAGCGAACGAAATCACTGGCACTGTAACCAGCCGTGAGATCACCTCGCCACGCCGCAACACCCACAGTAATGACGAATGCCGCGAACAATGCTACGCCCCCCAGACGGGGAACCGCACCCTGGTGCGCTCGGCGTCCTCCAGGCCGGTCCACAATGTCTAGGTGATGCCCCAGACGACCGACAAGGGGTGTAAGAAAAATCGTCAGACTGAACGAGGCTATGGCAACGAATACATACAAAACCATTTAGGCTTTTCCAGTTTTTAACTCGTCCCAAAATTTATAGTGGAGAATCTCATAAATCACACACGAGTTACAAAATAATCGACAAGCTCGAGGAATTCCGTCATAATATGCCTTTCAAGATGTCGTTGACTGGATCACAAAATCTGTTTGGGAGATTTATTTCTCTGGGAAAATTCCCTTACCCAGTACCAAACAGCCGATCCCCAGCGTCGCCCAGGCCCGGCACGATCAATCCCATTTCGTTCAACCGTTCGTCTACGGCAGCCAGATACAGGGGAACATCGGGGTGGGCGGTCGTCAAGCGTTGCACGCCCTCAGGGGCCGCGATGACGCCCACAAACTTGATACGATTGGTCTGCCAACGCTTGAGCATGTTCACCGCCGCTACCGCCGATCCACCCGTGGCCAGCATAGGGTCGAGAACCAGACACACATCCACTGTGGGGCTGACAGGCAAGCGGCTGTAATACTCGACCGGCTCTAGCGTCTCCTCGTCGCGAAAGATGCCGATATGCCACACTTCGGCGTTAGGCATCAAGTTCCAGATTCCGTCCACCATCCCCAAACCGGCACGCAGAACGGGAACGAGCCCTACCCGTTCTTGCAACCGACGACCGCCGATCTGGCCTAACGGCGTCATCACTGGGACTTGCTCCACTGCCAGATCGGCTGTAGCCTCGTACGCAATCAGAACAGCCATCTCTCGCAACAATTCGCGAAATTTCTTTGGATCAGTGCGTTGATCACGCAACAAAGCCATCTTGTGCTGCACCAATGGATGGGCCGAAATATGCACCTGTGACGTCACAACTCACCTCCTAGAGTCTAAATTTGAGAGTAAGGGATCGTTGTTTCTGAACAACGTCTAAATTGTACCCCCGAGCCTCTGGCTTGTCAAAGGTGGCAACTCGGCATTTTTGTTGTATAATTCTATAAGAATGGACAACAAAAGCGATAACCGAATCATATCACCCCAACCTCAAGAAACCGATCAAGTTGTGCTCGATCGGGCGCTGCGCCCCCAACGCCTGGGCGACCTGATCGGCCAAGACCGCGTGCGGGAGAATCTCTCCATCCTGATCGAAGCCGCCCAGAAACGAAATGAGGCGCTTGACCACGTGCTGTTGTATGGTCCTCCGGGTCTTGGTAAAACCACTTTGTCCCACATAATCGCAAATGAAATGGAGACTCCCATCCGCATCACCTCTGGTCCTGCCATCGAACGAGCCGGTGATCTGGCTGCCATCCTGAGCAATCTGCGCGAGAAAGAGGTATTGTTCATCGACGAAGTCCACCGCCTGGGACGAATGGTCGAGGAGATTCTCTACCCAGCAATGGAAGATTTTGCCCTCGACTTTGTCATTGGCAAAGGTCCCAGCGCCCGCTCCATTCGGCTCAAACTGCCACACTTTACGGTCGTCGGGGCAACCACCCGCCTGGCATTGCTGACCGCCCCGCTGCGAGCCCGCTTTGGCGCGACCTTTCGCGTGGATTTTTACGACCAGGATGCGCTAGAGGCCATCGTGCGCCGTGCTGCGTGGGTACTGCAAGTGGAAATAGACGATGCCGGAGCCACTGAAATCGCATTGCGTGGTCGGGGCACACCCCGAGTGGCATTACGGCTGCTCCGACGCGTGCGCGACTTTGCCCAGGTGCGCGCCGATGGTCACATCACCGCCAACGTGGCCCGCAAGGCACTAGAGATGCTCGACGTAGACGAACGTGGCCTGGACGATATGGACCGGCGTGTGCTGCGCACGATCATTGAAAAGTTCGACGGCGGCCCTGTTGGGTTAGATACCATCGCTGCCGCCATCAGCGAGGAACCTGATACCATAATGGACGTGGTCGAACCGTACCTTCTTCAACTGGGATTTTTGGACCGTACACCCCGAGGGCGTGTAGCCACAGTGCGAGCATACGAGCACTTGAACGTGCCCTATATGAAACCGGAGCAAGCAACGTTATTATGAAAAGCCGTGACCTCACAGGTAAGCAACTGGGCGAATACAAAATTATCGAGCACATTGGGCGTGGTGCCACAGCCGACGTCTACAAGGCCTTTCAACCTTCACTCAATCGGCATGTGGGGATCAAAGTGCTCTCCCCCTTTGTCTCCGACAAGGAGGCATTTCGCAAGCGCTTTACCCGAGAAGCAAAAGCCGTTGCTCAACTGGACCATCCCAACATCCTTCCCGTTTACGGCTTTGACCAACAAGACAACCAAGTCTATCTCGTGATGCGCTACGTGGATACCGGATCATTGGCAGATACGTTGGCAGACATGCAGGGTGAACCGATGTCACTTGATCGCACACTCAAAATTATGGAGCAAGTGGGAAGCGCGCTTTCACACGCCCACAATCGGGGCATCATTCACCGTGACGTAAAGCCCGGCAATATTCTATTGGGATCAGACAACTGGGTGCTACTGACCGATTTTGGGCTGGTCAAGATTTTGGAAGAGTCGACCGCCATCACACAATCGGGCGTAGGCGTAGGCACGCCCAACTATATGGCTCCAGAACAGGTGCGGGGCGATCCTGTGGATGCTCGAGCCGACATATACGCTCTGGGCGCAATGTTGTACCAAATACTTACCGGCACAGTGCCTTTTGAGGGTGAATCTGGTATCGCGGTCGCCCTCAAGCACATCAACGAAGAACCGACACCGCCACGTGTAGTGAATCCCGATCTATCCCCGGCTGTGGAACAGGTAATTCTCAAAGCACTGATCAAGGATCGTGAATTACGCTACCAATCAACAGAAGAATTCGTCACCGCATTCCGAGAAGCGACATTCACAACATCCCCAACGCCCTCCTCTATCTCTGTCACAAAACCTCCGCAAGAGGCAACATCTCCCCACTTTCAGATTGCCCAGGTGCAATCTAGACTCGCTCCAATTTCAACGAGCAGCATCTGGCCACCTGAAGGAATGGAAAGCTCAGCCCGTGGGGGCAATGGTTGGACACTGTTGCTAGCGCTCGCGGGCACCCTGGTCGGATTTTCCCTGCTCCTCTGGAGAATGGCGATTTGGCTCAATACAATTCTGGCGCAATTGCCATGAGCGGACTGGGCGGGATAGGCAAGTGGTTAATGGCCGCAGGCGTGGTCATACTCTTGCTAGGAGGAGCACTATGGCTGCTCTCCAAAATTCCTTCTCTGGGCCGTCTGCCGGGTGACATCCGCATCGAGCGATCAGGCTTCACTTGCCTGATTCCACTAGTCAGCTCAATCTTCCTCAGCCTCTCACTAACTATCTTGTTGAACGTCATATTGCAAATTGCACGGTTTTTCACTCGCCGAGGACCTCCATAATTTTCATCCTCAACACGGTATCCTGACCTATCCACACCATCGAACGATTTCTACAAGATCACGATTTCTAATGACATTGCTCGTTGGATTAGACATTGGCACCACCAACATCAAGGCCGTGCTTTACGACACCGAATTAGGTCGGATCGCGGGTATGGCCTCACGTCCAACACCTGTCCATCACCCAACTCTAGGACGAAGCGAGCACGATCCAGACACACTCTGGCAGACGATTGCTTCTTGCCTGCGTGAGGTTGTGGCGGATCATCCGATCACAGGACTAGGGATAAGCAGCTTTGCTGAGGCCGGTCTGCCGTTGGACGCCTCCGGTCGGTCCCTCTATCCCATAATCGCATGGTACGACCGCCGTCCCGAACCGCAAGCCGCCTGGTGGGAGACGCAACTGTCGGCGAAAGCGCTGCACGCCATCACCGGACAACGGGTCAGCCCATCCTTTGGTGTGAACAAATGGCTGTGGATTCGGGACAACGAACCGGGCATCGCAGCCCAAATGTCGAAATGGCTATCCGTGCCGGATTACGTTCTCTGGCGGCTGACGGGCGAGCAAGCCACTGATTATACGATCGCCTCACGCACGCTCCTATTCGACCAAAAGACATTGGACTGGTCGGACCAGATGCTAAACTTGGCCCATCTTGATGCCCAAAATCTTCCCCAAGCATTGCCCAGTGGCACGCTCGTCGGAATCGTCACGCCACGGGCCTCGGCTGCAACAGGAGTGCCTATCGGCACACTATGCGTACTGGGGGGACACGACCACTTGTGCGCGGCACTGGCTGCGGGTGCCTACCGTCCCGGTGCAGTGATCGATTCCAGTGGTACAGCCCAAGCGTTGGTAACCCTCATCCCCGATTTCCACACCGGCGCATTTGTTGCCCAAGCCGGGTACGCTTGTTATGCCTACGTCGTCTCGGGCCAGTACGTGCTCAAGGGCGGACTCAAAGCCGCCGGTGGCGCAATAGAGTGGCTGGCCCGACAGTTGGCGGGACCAGACAGCAAGTCCTCCGAACTATTCTACGCCACACTGGAGGCTGCGGCTAAAGGTGGTGTGGGCCAGCGCGCGGGCCCGCTGTGGCTGCCACATCTGATGGGCTCAGGCACACCAGAGGGCGACCGGTACAGCCGAGGGGCACTGGTAGGAGTCCAAATCGAACACGAGCGGGGCGACATCTTTCGGGGAATGATCGAATCTTTGGCTTTTTGGCTGCGTCACAACCTGGCAGAAATAGAAACGTTGACAAAACAACGTGCCCAACAGGTCACATTACTAGGAGGCACAACTCGCCTGCGCTTACAGAATCAAATAAAGGCCGATGTACTCAACTTGCCGGTGGCAATTCCTCATCTCCCAGAAGCGGCTGCAACTGGCGCAGCGCTTCTGGCAGGCCTCGGAGCGGGCGTCTTTGCCACACCAACAGCCGCGGTAGATTCGTTGAGCTACAATGATGAGGTTCTCACACCTGACCCAGCACGGGCAGAATGGTACGCCCAACTCTACGAACGGGTTTACCATCCACTGTACAAGGCATTACGTGATGTTCATCACACTATGGAAAGAATCGAGAGGGAAAAATAGCTTGTGGTCAATTGTTTGGGACGTTTAATTCGTTTTGAACGCGGCCCGCCAGACAAATCAGCTGTTTATGACTTGACCATCAATTGACTTTGATATACAATCGAACGGTAAAGAAAACCCTTTGTAACTCTACGTTGGCCATTTTGACCCACTGCAAAAACTGAATTGGAGGACAATATGACTACAGGTACCAAAGAGTGCCCATTCTGCGGCGAAATCATCAAAGCCAAGGCCAAAAAATGTCGCTTTTGTGAAGAGTTCTTGTAAGTTGGTTTGACCCGCGAGGCGGTTTTGGCTAATCAAACAGCAAGTACGCCTGCACCGCCAGCCCCGCAGCTCCTGTACAACCAACCCCGTGCAGCCAGCTGCACCAGCAACTGCTCCACCCGCCCCAGCACAGGCGACTGCACCGCCCACGCAGCCAGCCGCACCAGCAGTTGCTCCAGCAGCTCTGGCAGCGCAGCCAACCCAGCACAGACAGCCGTACCACCGGCTGAAGGCAGTGCTCCGGCAGCCCTAGACCCGTTCCATGATCTATACCAGGAACTGGCAGAACTACCGGATTCCCCAGAAAAGGAATCAATGGTAGAGACGTTAGAAAAACTAAAAGCCGAGTCCGAAAAGGGCGATGATGCGGACGAAGGCGCCGTTGAGGAATTGATTCAAAACGTAGCAGAGGTACTACCGGACGTAGCCGAGATTGCCATCAATACTATGGTCAATCCAGCCAGTGGTCTAACGACACTTGTGCAAAAGGTTGCCAAACGAGTAGCCGATAAAGATGATGACTAAGAGAAGGCCATTAACAACTTGGCCTCTAGTCTCCCCTCTGAACGCTCATATACAAAGAAACAAATACTAACAATTCACCTAACAAAAGCAAGGCCGTTTAGTTCTAGATGAACCAAGTTTTAGAACTGAACGGCCTTGCTTCAATTTTGCAATCAGTCTGCTTCTTTTTCCTCTTGCGCTATACTGTTTTCGCTCTCGTCTTTTCCACTGCCAATGGCGCCTCGGAACTCGCGGATACCTTCACCCAAGTCCTTACCGATCTTTCCCAGCCGCCCCACGCCAAAGATGAGGATCACAATCACCAACACAATGATCAATTCTGGCATACCTATTCTAGGCATTATCTCCTCCCATGAATTTTGGGTGATTATAACACGCCTTGCGGTAACTTCAACCTGACTACCCCACCAAAAGTTATTTTCGGCATGGTTCATACCTGCTAACTGGAAAGGACTTTTTGTCCTACCGCATCAATCCCAACGACACCTTTGGATCATTGCTCCTCGTCACAGAAATTAGGCTTGTTCAGATGGTCACAATTTCCCCGTAAAACATCTTCAAAAATACCAAGTCCAGACAAAAAGACCGAGCACCAATCAACTGTCTCAAACATGTGATGCTTGCTAGACTTTTGCCCCTTCCGCTCAACTGCGTTATAATACCGCCATCTTGTAAGAGGAGAGTCTATGGAAGAGCGTCTGCAAAAGATATTGGCCCGCGCTGGCTTTGGTTCCCGCCGTGCCTGCGAGGAATTGATCCGTCAGAGGCGGGTGACGGTTAATGGACAAGTGGCCCAGATAGGTCAAAAGGCTAATTCCGATCACGACCGCATCACCCTGGACGGAAATCTGGTACAGATAAAACGTCACTATACTTATATAGCCCTGCACAAACCCAGAGGAGTTCTCTCCGACGAGGGAGACGGCACAGGCCGCGTTCCCACAGTCCACGACTTGGTGTCAGTGCCAGATCGCCTTTTCCCGGTAGGGAGGCTAGACCTGAGAAGTGAAGGGTTAATACTCTTGACTGATGATGGAGACCTAACACACCGGCTGACTCACCCTCGCTTTGGCCACGAGAAGGAATACCACACGCTAGTCGAGGGCGGACCAGACGAAGCGACGTTGGCAAAGTGGCGGCGTGGGGTGTTTCTGGAAGGAAAGCGCACGTCTCCAGCACAGGTGAACGTTATCGAACAAGAGGAAGACCGTACCTGGCTACGGATCGTGTTGCGCGAAGGACGCAAGCGACAGATTCGCCGCGTGGCCGCTATGCTGGGCCACCCGGCGCGTCGAATCATCCGTGTTCGTATCGGGCCGTTGCGATTGGGAAATTTGCGATCAAGACAGTGGCGCAAACTCTCTGATGCCGAGGTAAGAGCTTTGCGGGCGTCGGTGCAAACACCACAAGGCAAATCAAAAAGGAGTAAAAAACGACGTTGAAACCAAGTACAATTGCCATAGACGGCCCCGCGGCTTCGGGTAAGAGCACTATTGGCGAATTGCTCGCCCGACATCTGGGGTATCTCTATTTTGACACCGGCGTGATGTATCGCGCTGTGACGTGGGCAGCACTTTCACGCAACATCCCCATTGAGGACGAGACCGCGGTAACCACGTTGGCGGAAGGACTCCACATTGATGTTATCCCCCCAACAGAGGACGACGGTCGACAGTACACGGTTCTAACTGATAACATTGACGTCACCTGGGCAATCCGCACGTCGAACGTAAACACCAACGTCTCGCCAGTTTCCGCGTACCCTGGCGTACGGCGAGCGCTCGTCGCACAACAGAGGCGGGTGGCAGCGGACGGACAAGTGGTGATGGTAGGCCGTGACATCGGCACTGTTGTCTTGCCCGATGCCGAACTCAAACTCTATCTAGATGCCAGCGTAGAAGAGCGAGCGCAACGCCGCTGGCGAGAGATACAGGCGCGCGGAGAAAGTGCTGACTATGAGCCCGTATTGGAATCAATGCGTCGCCGTGATCAGATCGACAGCCACAGAGAGGCCTCGCCGTTGCGCATCGCCGACAATGCCATCGTTTTAAACACGACTGACTTGGAAATTGAGCAAGTGCTGGTAAAAGTGGAACGGCTAATCGAGGAACGAGGATGTCCGCAGGCGTAATCGCCGCTGTGACCACCGACGGTCTGGCCAAGCGTATAGGCTTGCAGCCAGGGGATGAGATCTTTACCATCAACGAACAAGCACTGCGAGACATCATTGACGTGCGGTTCTACGCCGCTGAGGAACGGCTGGTGCTCCAAGCACGTCGAGACGGGCAAAGAGTTACCATTGAGGTTGAGCGTCAATACGATGAGCCGTTAGGACTAGAGTTTACCCACCCTACCTTTGACGGTATTCGTCACTGCAATAACCGCTGCGAGTTTTGTTTCATCAGCCAAATGCCATCAGCGACTCGGAACAAGCAAGCAAGGCTGCGTCGGTCGTTATACGTCAAAGACGACGATTACCGATACTCGTTTCTATTCGGCAGCTATGTCACGTTGAGCAACCTGCGTGAAGCGGATTGGGAGCGGATCGATGAGCAGCATCTCAGCCCACTTTACATTTCGGTCCATACCACTGACCTCAACTTGCGCCGCCGAATATTGGGCACCTCCAATATTCCCGACATTATGACCCAACTCGACCGCTTGATTGGCTTTGGAATTGAGGTCCACACGCAAATTGTGGTGGTGCCCGGCCTCAACGATGGGCCTCACCTGGAACGTTCGATTGACGACCTGATTAATCTATATCCTGGCATACAGTCGGTCAGTATTGTGCCGGTGGGCCTGACACGGTTCCACAAAGGCAACTGTCGAGTGCACACAGATACCGAGATGCGGATTGTGTTCAATCAAATAGTCAATTGGCAAAATCGCTTGCGGGAACAGTTGGGTGTCAATTTCATCTATCTGTCCGACGAATGGTACCTTGGCCTAAGTAAAGAAATCCCCTCGCTGGATGCCTACGACGGACTGAATCTGACAGAGAATGGTGTAGGGTTGACGCGCAAGTTCCTGGATCGATGTGCCAGAGTGTCAAATCTCAAATCTCACGCCTCAAATCTCACGCTAGTGACCGGAACTCTGTTTGCTCCAGTACTAGAACAAATGACAGCAAAGTTTTGCAACGTGGAGGTCATACCAATAGTCAACCACTTTTTCGGCGAGACGGTAACGGTAGCGGGGCTGCTGACCGGGCAAGATGTGCTGGCCCAGTTACAAGATCGAGACCTAGGCGATCAAGTGGCGCTTCCCCCAGCGATGTTCGGCGGGCCAGAGGGCCAATCGTTGGACGAAATGCGCCCGAGAGAGATAGAGCAAGTGTTGGATCGAAAAGTTATGGTGGGATATGACCTCTTTTAGGTGGTATCCTTTCCTGATGTAAAGAGGTGAGCCACAATGGACGAAGCAAAGCTCAAAGCCTTACTTGAAGAAGCCATTGCACACTGCTATGACGAAGAAGACGAGTTCTGGGGAGTATTCTCAGCCCTGGTAGGACGGATATCCTTTCCGCTCCAGGCTACGATGCAAGGCGAATCCATCACCCTCGTTGGAATGGATGGACACACCAGCGCCCCAGAAGCAGGCATAATGGTCCATATTCAAGAAGGCGACCAGGAAAAGTCGGTTGCCCTGATAGATATCGAGGCGATAGACCCCGATGCGGCAGGCGCCGAGTGGCTAGAGGTCCATAGATTTTGGTCAAGCAACAAATAAACATAGGAGAAATCGGCATCATACTAAATGTTGAATACGTGACATTTCTCCCTTGCCTTGATCTCTTATCAGTGCTACAATACCAAATGTCGAGTGCCCTTTCAAATCCTGTTGGACTGGGGGCATTCAACCAGAACAACTACATTACTGCTATGGGAAGTTGGGGAGAGAACGCCTACAGGCGGGCACCGAAGGGGCAAACTGGCACGATAGGCTGATCGAGCTGGTGAAACTCTCAGGTTGTTGGACCCTACATCTCGGCACCTCTGGAAAGTCTTTTGGACAATTTTAACCACAGCGGTCAAAATTATCCGCAGACACCGACGGGGCAAAGCCCGGCAACTGATCGGGCAGAATCTCTCAGGTTGGTAGACAGGGGGCGTACAGCCTATTCTGCTTGTGCGTCCCGTTTTTCATTTCTATCAACTGGAAGGAGTGTGCTCAAATGCAGTCTGTAAACTCGAATAATCAGTCTGACTTTCTTCTTCGTGCTGACTTGGAACAAGTTGCGCCGTTTGTGGCAGATATCATCCGTTGGGAAGAAGAGCGTCAAGCCCGTAAACTCATTCTCATCCCATCCGAATCCTCCGCCCCAAAGGCTGTCCGTCAGGCGCTGGGATCTGTCTTTCAGAACATCTATGCCGAGGGCTACCCCCCACTGCGGATGACGCGTGACCCAGAAGATCGATTGCGCGACGTAGACTGGCAGTTGGCCTTTTATCGTCGCTACGCCGACCGGCGCTTTTACAAAGGTGTGGACTATGTCCATTTTGTCGAATGCCTGGCCCAACGCCGGTGCGCTGAGGCGTTTGCCCACGGCACTATTCAACCTGAACATATCTACGTGAACGTCCAGCCTCTGTCCGGCGCGGCGGCCAACTTGGCCGTCTACTGGGCACTACTGGAACCTGGCGACATGTTGATGGGGCTCGATCTCTTCCAAGGCGGCCACCTGACCCACGGTTCCGAGTTCAACATCTCTGGACAACGATACCAAGTGGTCTCTTACGGTGTTGATCCCAAAACAGAGCAGCTGGACTATGACAATATTCGCCGTCTGGCACACGAGTGCAAACCAAAAATAATCGTCGCCGGGTATACGTCCTACTCTTGGGCACCAGACTGGGAGACATTCCGTTCCATCGCTGATGAGGTGGGCGCCTACCTGATGGCCGACATCTCCCACGCCGCCGGGATGGCCACAGCCGGAGTCTACCCCAACCCGGTAGGATTGGCGCACGTGACAACCTTTACCACTCACAAGACAATTTGCGGTCCGCGTGGTGCAGTGGTGCTAACCACCGACGAGCAACTGGCTCAAGACATTGATATGGCAATCTTTCCCGGCGAACAGGGCGGGCCGCACGTCAACAAGTTCGCGGCGTTGTGCGTAGCCTTTCAGATCGCTCAAACAGACAAGTTCCGCAAATTACAACATCAAATCGTCGCCAATGCCCAGGCCCTGGCAAAGGGGCTTGAAAACCGCGGGGTGCGGCTGGCATACGACGGGACGGACACCCATCTCCTGCTAATAGATCTAAAGTCCATTCCTTCCAACACCGATTTTCCTATTTGGGGAGAACCTGCTGTACGCATTCTCGATCTGGCAGGCATCGTGGCCAACAAGAACACCATCCCCGGCGATACAGAGACCTCATTGGCAACAGGCATCCGCTTGGGAACTCCCTGGGTCACCCAGCGGGGGCTGGACGAGGCAGATATGGATACCTTGGCCAATCTGATCCATCGCATCCTGTCAAACATCCAGCCCTTTGCCTACAATGGTCTCGCCGGCACTCTTCCGCGAGGCAAGATCGAGTTGGATATACTGGAAACAGTGCGACGGGGTGTAGCAGAACTGACCGAAAAGGCCGGGATTGACTTTGAGTACCAACACAGCACCTATCCCCACTATGCGATTCTCCCCGAGACCCCCGACCCGAAACCAATCTCTTTGCGAGTCACCGGTTGGAGGGCACGGCAGTTTGTCCAGCAGGTTGTCACTGCCAACATAGCTGAATGCGTTCCGGGAAATCCCCTTCCCACCTACGTACTCGACCAGCACGGCAAGCTGATAGACCAGATCGAGGTGGTGCGAGAAGAACCGGACAAATGGGGACGAGACCGCTATCTCGTCACCCCGACACCTCGAAACGCAGATCGTATCACCTCTTGGCTGCGTGGCTTGGCCGACGGTTACACCCTTTTTGACGAAAAGGACATTTTCCGCAAAGTGGAAGGTCCAGTGATCATAGAGAAAGAGACGGACGATATAACAAGGACCACCAGGGATCACGCATTAGGCACAGCGGCAGCCGAACTTTACCGTGCATATCCAAAGAACTTTGACCTAACACAGCCATATTTCATCGGGCAAGCACATCTGACAGAGTTTGCCCCTCAGGTTGACAGAGAAAACTGGCATTGGGAAGAACCAAAAGCATCCTTAAAGCGCACGCCTCTCTACGAAATTCACAAAGACATGGGCGCAAAACTAGTTCCCTTTGCCGGATGGGAGATGCCGGTCTGGTACACGTCGGTGAGCGACGAGCACCGAGCAGTGCGGGAGGCAGCAGGGCTCTTCGACGTGGCCCATATGGGCGTGTTTCAAGTCGAGGGCCCTCACGCCACAGCTTTCCTGGATACAGTCTTGTCCAACTATGCCGCCTGGCTGGAAGATGGTCAGTCCTGTTACAACTTTTTGCTCGATACCGATGGCAACGTCATAGATGACCTGATCATCTACCGTCGCCGGGCAAATCTGTATCTGATGGTAGTCAATGCTGCCAATGCAGACAAGGATTGGGATTGGCTGAATGCAGTAAATGAACAGCGAGTGATCATTGACCGCAACCGCCCCTGGGTACAAGCTGAAGCACAGGCGACCCTGAGCAACCTAAGGGATCCAGCTATGGGAGAGCAACAAAAGTGTGACCTGGCGCTTCAGGGACCAGCATCTTTACCCACGTTGCAGGCATTGACCAATGATCTGGAACTAAAGGTCGCATTGGCTCGCGTTCGGCGCACCGATCTTTTGGAATGCGAACTGATGGATATTCCCCTGGTCATCGCTCGCACCGGTTATACTGGCGAGGAGTGGGGATACGAGATACTGATCCACCCCGACAATGCCGAACGGCTGTGGCAAGCAATTTTGAAAGCCGGCGAACCATTCGGAGTAAAACCGATCGGGTTGGCTGCTCGCGACTCGACGCGCATCGAGGCAGGTCTGCCCCTGTACGGTCACGAACTGGCCGGACCATTCAACATTACGCCTATCGAAGCGGGTTTTCCTGGCTACGTCAAATACCACAAGCCATTCTTTATCGGGCGAGATGTACTGCTGTCACAAGAGAAAGACCGCAGGCGTGAAGTGATCCGCTTTCGCGTCAACCTGAGAGGCGTGCGCATGCTACAAACAGGAGACCCAATAGTCAACCGAAAAGGCAAAAAGATTGGCCGTGTCACCAGTTGCTCTATCGACGTGGATGGCTATTTGTCGGGGCTCGCCATCGTCGAGAAGCGGTACAACGTTCCAGAGACCCCTATCGCTATCTTTCCCTTGGGCGGAAAATCGCTCGAAGAAGCACTAATAAAAGGAAAGCGAGTCACACTGCCGGTAGAGGCGTCAGTGTTGACTCGGTTCCCAGAAAAAGAGGAAAGGCGGATGAAAATGGGAGGAGAGGATTAAGAACTCGAGATTGACGAATATAGCAGTGATGGTGACGGAAAACCCGTTGGCGGAACCAAAAAGCAAGTCGTTTGCCATACCGTGCGAATCCAGAGGTGTACTTTGAGCAAGAAAAAAAATAGCAAGGAAAACAAGGTTACTGATCTGATCAACCGTTTCATCGAAGGGTTACTTGGCGGCAAGATGAGCATGGTAGAGGGCGAGTGGCTTGTCGAGCAATTACAGGGTCTTGCTGGCGACGCTATACCTCATATCATAAAGATACTTGCATCTCCGAATGAAAAAAAACGCATCTCAGCACTCGTACTGTTGAACGAACTGAACGACTCACGTGCCGTGGCTCCGCTGCGGCGGATGCTGCACAAACCAGACTATAGCGATGATGAAAAGCTAACCATCATTCAGACACTGGATGCGCTAGGGTCACCGATTGACGAGGCTACCTTCAACCGCGTCATTTCCGATCCCGACGCTCTGATGCAAGGTTCCGTAAAACAAATGCTGGAAACGATCCAAGTCCCCAGTCAAGTGGAAACTCTTTTGGAAATGCTGGAAGAATCGCCAGCCGAGATGTTCGAGTCATATCTACGCGATATGCTGGCCCCTCTTGCCGACCAACGACTTTTGCTTTTGCTGACCGCGTTGCTCTACAGCGAGCACGATGTCATAATCACAGCCGCGATAGACGCAATTGAGCGTATCAAGGAACCCGCAACGATTCCCCTGCTGGAAGAACGCGCCCAGCATGACCCCTCACACCTGGTACGCCACGCTGCCGAGAATGCGGCACTGCGGCTTCAGGTACGTGTTGGCGAACCCGATAGAGAACAAACTCCTTCCTGGATCGTTCCCTCCGCACTACCACTCACCCACTGTCTACTTTGCACAATAGACGGCAGTGGCGGGCAGGTTCTCTTCATCGTGCGCGAGCAGCCCGATGGCAGTCTACACGCTCTCGATCTGATGTTCAACGATCACCAGGGCATCAAGGAATGCTTTAGCACTATTGTAAATGATGACGAGTTGGAGGAAATGACAAAGTCCTTTGGTAGCGCCGAGTTTGTGGACATTAGTCTAGAACGTGCCCGTGCCGAGGTAGCCCGTGCCTACCAGATCACGCTTGATGCAGGTCGTCGTCTACCTCCTATTTTCATAGCCTGGAGAGGCTGGCTAAAAGGAAACGACCCGCGCCAGGTGAACGAGTTTCTATTGCCCACCCTGGAGCCGTCCCGGCAGGAAGAGTTACTGGCAGAATGTGAAGAGTTGATGGAATTGGACGAGTTCGAGTTCTGGTTCTTCAATCCTGACGAGATCGCGTCCTTTGTTCCACGCTACCGCAAATTGCTTCAAAAGGGCCAGGCGAATCAAGGTCTAGATGTCTTTGAAACACTGCTCGATGAGGCTATCAAGGCTGTGGTAGATAACAACTATCAACGCATTCTGCCTAACCGGCTGCGTCGTCAGGCGTGGCTGCTGGCCCAATTATATGAGGAAGAAGAAGAATCACTATGGGCGTTGGCTGCCGCCGCTGCGCTTGAGCAAGGTCTAATCATCGAACACCCACTGCTTCGAGAAATGATGGACATCAGTTTCCTCAATGCCGTTGGGCAATGGTAACCGATGTTCAACCAAAATCAGAGTATAAAATTTTGCGTGAATAAGGAATATCGAAAACAATGAGCCGAGTTATTTCAACCCAAGGGCCAGGAAAGGCCCGCAACCAACATCGCCGTACAATCGCCGAGATGCTGCGCCGCCTGAGTCAAAAGCAGCAATTAGACGACGAAGCCAAAGACCTGACTGTCCTCATCGTTTTCTCTCTCCACGGTATTGCGGACACCGTTGACCGAACCATTGTTGCCTGGGAAAAGCGTGATTATTGGCTGAAAGCCGAACGCTTTCGTGAACAATGGCGCTGGGTCGAACCCAGCGCTGATGAATTAAGCGCCATCATCCACGAGGGCCAGTGGAATCAGCTTCCAATCGTTCTGGCCCAATTAATGCCCCACTTTTCCGATGTCAAGATCAAGCAATTAACCCGCAAACCGGTGCTTTGGCAAGGTGCTTACGAAAAGTTTATGCAAGAGGACTAGGCATTTGGAGACCCGATAAGGCTTGACACAAACGTAATACTGAATTATAATGTAATTGCGTTTATACCAGTTTACCAATTGCGAGACAGCAATGACTGAACATAGCACAACTTTATCAATAATTGACGAGTCAACACTACAGGCCCTATCAGCAATAACCGACCGTACCCGGCTTCAAATACTGCTTTTGCTGGGCCAAGAGTGCCGTATGTGCGTGGGCGATATCGCCAGCCACTTTCGCATCAGCCGCCCGGCCATCTCACACCACCTAAAGGTACTCAAGATCAATGGCCTCGTTCAAAACGAGAAAGTGGGACAAGCGATCTACTATTGGGTAAATGCCGGCAATATGGTGGCCATACTACGGGGTCTGGCCGATGCTTTGGAAGAATGCTGCTCTCCAACAGATGAGTCAACTTGAGCACAGTTTTTGAACATATTTTTTTGAATCGATTGGTAAATAAGTATAAACCATTTTAAAAACAAGGAGGGATTTATTAATGAGTTCGAACAACCGCATTCTGGTCGTCGGCGGAACTGGTATGCTGGGAGAACCAGTTACCCGACAGTTACAAATAGACGGATTCGACGTCCGCATCTTGTCGCGTTCACCCCAAAAAGCCATAATTAAATTCGGTGAGGATTTTGAGATCATGGAAGGCGACATCCAAGATCGTACATCCCTATCGCGAGCACTCGAAGGTTGTATTGGCGTTCACATCAACCTCAAAGGCGGCCCCACCCCAAAAGACTATGATCGTATCGAACACCAGGGCACACAGGCAGTCGTGCACGCAGCAAAACAGGCCCAGGTCAGACAGATTACGTATCTCTCTGGCTACACAATTCAAGAAAAGAACGCGCTCTCGCCTTCAACCATTGCCAAGTTCAAGGCGGAACAAGCTATCCGTGCCAGCGGAATCCCTTACACAATTTTCCGCGCCACCTGGTTTTTTGAGTCACTGCCGGAATTTGTTCAAGGAAAATGGGGACTGGTGATCGGGAAACAACCCCACCCACTCCACTGGCTGGCGGCGTCTGATTACGCCAAAATGGTATCTCGCAGCCACCTGACACCTGACGCGCTCAATAAAGAACTATACATCTATGGACCACAAGCCTTTACGATGGCAGAGGCACTAAAAGTTTATTGCAGCACTGTTATCCCCAGTGTGCGTGTGGCGACGATTCCCACCTGGCTATTGTCTCTGGTTGGGATGATCACCTTTGACGTCGAATTACAATCCATTGTAGAGTTGCTGGTATACTATGACAAAATTGGTGAGGAAGGCGATCCCCGTGAGGCCAACGAGTTACTTGGTACACCAACCACAACACTGCAACAATGGTGTGAGGAACATCGCCAGACGCTCATTGATGCGAGTAAGCAAAATGACAAATAGATTTCAGGACAAAATAGTCGTAATAGTGGGAGCTACCGGCGGTTTGGGGTCAGCGTTTGCCCAAGCATTTGCGAACGAGGGCGCCAAATTGATCTTGGCCGGTAGAAACAAAGAGGCGCTCGATAGAGCATTGTCTAAACTTGGAAAAGATAAAAGTACTCAAACTTTTCTAACAGACATGACCAACCCGACCAGCCTTTACCAGCTTGGAGATCATATCACGTCAACTTTTGGTAAAGTTGACGTGGTGGTAAACGCTACTGGCGTTGATGTGCGCAAGCCTTTTGAAAAACACTCGTTGGAAGAAATTGAACGCACGTTGAACGTCAATCTCTTGGGAGCAATTATCTTGACCCACACCTTTCTGCCAGTTATGCGCGAACAAGGTTATGGCAACATTGTTCACGTCGGTGGGTTTTCGGATGGACGGCTGGCATTTCCTTATTACAGTGTAGATGTGGCAACAAGAGCCGGAATATTCTCCTTTATCGAGTCGGTGAATCGAGAACTGGAGGGGAGCGATGTCGTGGCAACCTATTTTTCACCAAGTCCTGCCGACACCGAGGCCGAGCGCCCCTTTCACCCACTTTGGCGCAAAATGGGCATTCGCATCATATCTAGAGAGCAAGTCGCTGCCGCGCTGCTGGACACTGTGGACAAACAGCGACGCGTCCATGTTATGGGCGGTCTGGCGACAACATTCTTTGCCAAGTTGAACGCAGTCTGGCCCAGATTAGCCGATGTACTGATCCTGCGCCACTATGGAAGAATGCTCAAACAGTTCCTGACAGAGAACACAAAATCAACAGGGGGTGTAGAATGCATTGGGTCTATTTGATCCTCGCAATATTGGCAGAGGTATCTGGCACCACTTCTATGAAGCTTTCAGAGGGGTTCACCAAGCTGGTACCCTCAGTGCTCGTTTTTGTCTTTTACGGGCTTGTGTTGGGTTCGCTGACGCTTGCTTTGAAACAGATCGATGTGAGCGTTGCCTACGCCGTCTGGTCAGGCCTGGGGACAACGCTTGTCGCATTGATAGGAGTCTTGTGGTTCAAAGAGCCGATCAGCGTGCTCAAGGTCGTGTCACTGGTGTTGATCGTGCTGGGTGTAGTCGGCCTGAACCTGAGCGTTGGATCGCATTGAGATGATTCGATCGAGTACTATGACTACTCATAGCAGGAGTTTCCCATTGACATAAGTAATTCACTAAACCCAGTCACGAAAAACAGAAAGCAGGTAAGCCATAAACGTCCAGCAAGGTCGGCGAGAGTTCAATGATGGTTTCTCCACAGGGTAAGATAGACAAGCGCACGAG
>JAAEPW010000890.1 GCA_024232355.1 Chloroflexota bacterium
GATCAATCATATGACAAATGTCCGTACGTTGAACATCCTGGCGGGTTTGACCTGGTACGCTGGGGCGGCTGCATTGTTGTCAAAAGGAACGCGTTTACTGCTCCAGGCAGAAAACATCGACGGTGGGCGGGGCTGGCCGTGGATTGCCTTTGCGGTCGGTATTTCGGTGGGCGCAATCAAAGCCCGTTACCTACTCTTTAAAAGCTGTCACAAAAACCTGGCGCGCATCGCCAGCCTAGCACGCCCTTGCTGGTGGCAATTTTTTCGTCCCCAATTCTTTGCATTTCTAGCGCTGATGATCACCTTTGGCGTGACCTCTTCACGTTTAGCAAAGGGACATTATGATGCCTTGTGCTTGATCGGTGCTGTTGATCTCTCCGTTGGTGTGGGTCTGTTGCTCTCCGGTCTAGCTTTCTTCAAGCCTTTTCTTTCACCGTCACCGGTGATGAGAAGTAAATAACGTCTTTCGCTCCACTATCTTTTGTCTACATCTCATCAGCACCCATATCATAACCGCCATCCTGCGGCCTCGAATCGCCATCAATGTCGTGGTCGAACGGATAGCTGGAACTGGCCGCATTGATACATGCCGAACCCGATTGGATGTGATAATTGCCGCCAGTCGTGGGGGCAGAAGATGGGTCCAATCCGTTTACAAAGCTGGGGGGATCAGAATTGTTGTTGCCGCCCATATCTTGGTAACCGGCTACATCGGGCCAGGTGCCCGTGCTGGGGGCCTGGTTGATCAGCGTATTATAGACGTCCATCGCACTCCACCGGTTGTTGTTGGTGAAAATCTGATAGTCTTTGCCCGCCGGCCCGCCATAACCGGCGTCGTTGTTATAGATGATGCTGTTTTGGATGGTCGTCACGGTAGCGTTCAGGTGGTAGATTGCGCCGCCGCCGCTGTTGGCATAGTTTCCGCTCAACGTGCAGAACAAATAGTCAGCATACCCCCGCTCGTTGACCGCGCCACCCAGACCAGTGGTCCTGTTCCCGGTCAACACGACGTTGGTCATGTTTGCCGAGGTTCCATTCTCAACATAGATACCGCCGCCACCGTTGCCGCCCGAGTCGTTCCCCTGGATAAAGGTGTCCGTAATGATCGCCCGTGAGCCGGTAGAGAGCAGATAAACTCCGCCTCCGGCATTGGTGCCAGTGTTACCGTTGATGACGCTCTCCTGGATGCTGACCTGGCAGGCGGACTGGCAGTGTACCCCGCCGCCGTTGCGTGCCTGGTTGTTCATAAGGGTCGTACTGATAATCTGGTGCGTCCCACTGTTGAAATACACGCCAGCGCCGTCGCCGGTGGTGCTATTGTCATAGATCTCACAGTTGGATATGATCAGGTTATTTCTGGTGTCAAAGGAATTTATACCTCGGCTGTTGCCGTGAACCTCGCAGTTTGTGATCGTCAACGGAGACGTATTGTTGACGTTGACGCCGTCGTTGGCCCCGGTCAGGGTAAATCCATCGATCACGACGTTGCTGCTGTGCTGGATGCCAATCGCATACGTGCTACCGTCGATAACGGTCAGATCAGGGCCGCAAACCGCCCGGATGGTACGATTGTTCGTTGCGGTGTTTGCAAAGACATCTTCATAATATGTTTCCGCCGTGAAATCGTCTTGCGGATAGACCAGGACAGTGTCTCCATCCGAGGATGCATTCACACCGGTTTGTATCGTGCTTTGCCAGCCGATTCCTCCCGATGCTCTTACTTTGACGGCGTCGATCACGGTGACCACGCTGTCGGCGGTGGGGCTGCCAGAGGCGTCAAGCGCCCCGTCGGAGGCGTAAAAGCGGTAATCAAAGTCACCGGTACTGTTGAGGGTTCTGATGGTGCGATAAATCTTGCCGTCGGTGCAGTCAGTGTCTGCAGCTGAGATCTCGGTCAGATTATGTTGTTCGCCGGCGTCATAGCCGTTGCCGTCCAGATCAACCCAAACCTGGATGTCGCTGCTGCCCGAGGCCGGACAGCCGTTGTCCGCGTCGGTATAGTTGACCAGGAACTCGTAATCGGCATCGATTGCGCCGGTGCGGGGGCTGACGCCACCAGTGCGGCATGCTCCAGGCTCCCAGGCAAGCGTTGGCGAGTTGTTTGCAGCCAGGGCAACGGTATTTGTGCCGCTGATGGGCGGGGTGCCTGTTGCTTGAGCGCCGCCATCGGTAGCATAGAAACGATAGTTGAGCACACCGTCGCTGCCGCCCCCGGGATCGTGAAGCGTCAGGCTCCTGGTAAAAGTCTCGCCGTTGGCATAGTTGCCATCTGGGTTGAGGATATTGGTGATGTTATATTTCTCCGATTCCTCGTATGTGCTATTATCGTCCTCGTCCACCCAGACCTGGAGCAGTTCTGGTACATTGTTATCGACATCCGTATAGACCACCCGGAATTCAAAGTTGCTGCCGCTGGCAGCGCTGTCCGGATCGACGCCATCATTGACATAGTTGCCCAATCCCACCCAGTTCAAGGTCGGAGCGGCGTTTGCCAGGACGAGGGTCTCGTTCGACATCGGTGTACCGGTGGCATCGTCTGTTCCATCGCTGGCATAGAAACGATAGGTGATGGTCCCATCGCTATTGCCGCCGCGCAGATTGACAACCAGCGTCCGGGTATAGTTTTCGCCGCTGCCATAGTTACCGTCGCCGTCTCCGGCCGGGTCCAGCGTGTATTGCTCGCCGGCTTGATAGCTGCCGTCGTCATTCTGATCTATCCACACCTGGACGGTGGTGGGGGCGTTGTTGTCCACGTCAGCATAGTTGATCTTGAATGTAAAGCTGATGCCGTGCGTGCCGATGTCAGGGTCCACGCCATCCGTGGTATAACCGGTTGAGCTAGGCCAGGCCAGGATGGGCGCGTTGTTCGAGACAGCAAAGGTTCTATCGCTCGTCGGCGTGCCGGTGGCGTCATAGGCTCCGTCTGAGGCGCGGAACGTGTACCGGATATTTCCGTTCCCGACGTAATAAAGGATGAATGATCGGGTAAAGATCTCACCGTTGGCATAATTGCCGTCGCCCGGATCGAGGGCCATGTTTTCTTTTTCGCCCACATCGTCGTAATCGCCGTCGTCATTCAAATCGATCCAGACCTGTATCGAGGTGGGGGCGATGTTGTCGGCGTCGGTGTACGTCACGCGAAAGACAAAAGTGCTGCCCCCAAGGACACCTTCGGGGTTCACGCCGTCGCTAGCATAACCCGCGTCGCCCGTCCAGGCCAGCACCGGTGCACGGTTGAGGGAGAGTTCGTCAGACCCCATATCAACGCCAGCTCCCTGTGGACGAGAATCCCCGTCGATGTCATCGCCGGGCGCGCCCGTGGCGGTGCCTCGATCCACGGCGGGCGAGATCGACTTGAGATGGTAATCGAATGGCGTGCCGCCGGCAAAGAGCGGGTCGGTATAAATGTTCGTGGCGTCGATATTGAAACTGCCCGCGACGCCGCTCTTGGTCAGCGCATTTCCATTGTTGGGAACGACAGAATGATCGAAAGTAAAGTTGCCGTTGTTGGTGAAAATCTCGTAGCCGCTCTCTTTACTGCCGCTATCGTTGCCCCACAGGATGCTGTTTCTGAGCAAGACGGTGACCGTGTTGGCATAGATGCCGCCCCCCTGACCGGTTGTGGTATTGGTCAGTTCGTTCTTGCTGATGGTCGAGTTGATAATGTCGGCTGTGATCCCGGAGGATTGCAAACGCACGCCTCCGCCCGTGTCGGCAGCCGTGTTCCCAGTGACGTTGCTGTTTTCGAACGTGATGCTGCTGATCGAGCCGTTCATATACACGCCGCCGCCGTTGGCGCTGGAGGTATTGGAGCTAATAACGGTCTTGCGGATGATGGGGCTCGAATTGTTGATGTATATTCCGCCGCCGTCAAGGTTAGCACTGTTGCCGGTGATGGTACAGTCGTCAATGGTGATATTCGCGCCGAGATTTTGTATGAAAAGACCGCCGCCGTTGCCATTGCCTATACCCGACCCGGTGCTGGCGTTGTCCTGGATAATGCTGTTGCTGATGCTGTGCGCGCCGATCCCGTCGTGATAATAGATACCAGCGCCACTGGTCGCTCCAACGTTATCGCGGATCACGCTGTCTTGCACGATCAAGCGATTGCTGGAACTGCCCGAATAAATACCGCGATTATTGTTCCTGATGATGCTGTTGTTTACCGTGACGAACGCGCCATTGATGGTTATGCCGTTTGAGCCGCCGGTGATCGAGAAACCGTCCACAACGGCATACGTGCCGATGGTCTCGATAAAGACCGTGTTGCCTGCGGCATTGATGGTCGTGACCTCTGGCCCGCAGACGGATTCCAGGGTGATACCTTCATCAGCACCAGCGGGATTGTTGTCCAAGCGCACATTCTCGTTATAGGTGCCTTCATAGACCAGGATGGTACTGTTTGAGACGGCATCAATTGCCGTCTGTAATTGATTGTACCAGAGCGATCCAAAATCGATCGATCCGGTTCTGACCCCGACGGTATTGGTCGTGCTGACCACAGTCACTTGGTTATCGACGCTAAGGGCAGGCGCGCCGATGGCGGCATCGGTCCCGTCCGAGGCGCTGAACTGATATGTGAGATCACCATCGCCGTCATAGGCCAACTGGACCGTGGTCGAATAGATTTTGCCATTGGAACAATCACCGGCCCCGGCCGTCAGGTCGTAGGTCTCGCCAGCGTCTTGAACATCGTCGTCATCCTGGTCGACCCACACCCTAACATAGCCGTTGGCTGGCGGGCACTGGTTGTCTGGATCAGTATATTTGACACTGAATTGGAAATCGCCGGACGCCAGGCCCCGGGCCGGTTTGACGCCGTTGGTGAGACAATCTTGAACCACCCAGTCGAGCATTGACACATTGTTCGACGACGCGGCAACAGTCACGTCATTGTTGGCTAATGGCCCGGCCTCCGTCGTGGCGTTATTCGTGCCGTCATTGGCCCGGAAGGTATAGTTGATCACACCATCCACCACATAATTTAGAAGAGTGCTATATGAATAGAGCCTGCCGGTAGCATAATCGCCGCTGCCGGCGGTCATGGCAAATTGTTCTCCGGGCTCGTAACTGCCGTCTTCATCGACGTCGATCCAGACTTGGATCACGCTGGGCGCATCACCGTCAACGTCCGCATACGTGACCCGAAATTCAAAGCTGCCGCCATTGGCCCCGATATCCGGGTGGACGCCGTCGGCTTCAAAGAAGGCTTGCTCTGTCCAGGAAAGCGTCGGGGGGTTGTTGGCGACGGTCACCGTCCGGTCGGGAGTTTGGGCCGTTAGCCCGCCGGGGTCCGAGGCAAAAAAGCAGTAGGTAAAGGTATTGTCGCCATCTTTGGAAAGCGGCAATATCCGCGTATAGAGTTTGCCCTCTGTGCGGTCGCGATCCGATGGATCAGCCTCGGTCATCACATACCTTTCGCCGGGTTCATAGCTGCCGTTGTCGTTTTCGTCCACCCAGACCTCGATAGGTGACGGGGGATCGTGGTTCTTGTCTGTGTACTCGATCCGGAATTCGAAAACGCTCTCAGCCAGGGCGCTTTCTGGATCGACGCCGTCCGACACATAGCCTGTCTCGCTGGTCCAGTTGAGGATTGGCGCCTGGGCAACGTCTTGGAAAGGCACACGGGGTTCTTGGTTCAGACTGCTGTTGTGGTGGCAATGAGAGCACAGATTTGAAGAACTGTTGGCCAGCCAGATCGTGCCTTCGCTGGCTGCCAGCGGGACGTGTTGCGGGTCCGGCTCCATATCGGGCGGGCTGTTATAGCTCAACACAATATCGCTATTATAATACCAGATCAGCAGCCCTGGATCTCTGCCGATCAGACTGCCATCGCGCACCATGGCCAACCTAGTGGACCCGTGCACATTGTGGCAAGACATGCAGGTGATGCGGCTGTTGTTGTTGCCGCTCCAATCGGCCTGGTAACGATAGTTGTTAAAAGAGCTGTCTCCAAAGTGGTACCAGTGGCGATTGACGCCATCGGTGACCAAGTTGGTGTTCATATTGCCCGCGTTGACAAATGGCCCTGGATCGTGACACTCAAAGCACAGCCTGAACTGTGCTTCGCAGACAAATCCATCGCTGGGGCACGAGTCATCCGGGAATACTTGAGGCAGCGGTATCTTGAATGGCTCAAGCCCGCCGGACAGTTTGAGCCGGTAGCCCTGGCGATATAGAGCCGGATCGGTGCCACTGCTGTCGCCATCATTATACGTTCTAGGTTCCCCGTCGATGTGGGCCGTCGAAAAATCGTGGCAGCCGTCACAGTTCACCCCGGCCCCGGCAACGACGTCGCCGCTGGCAGGGTAGGTCTCTGTGATCGGCACGCCGTGACCGGTCTTGTAATAACCCCAACCCAGTCCGAAAACATCATAATTATAGTTGCCGTCTTGGTCTCCAATCACATTGGGTGCATCGGTGGACTGGATCGTAGATGGAGCTTGGTCGTGACATCCGGCGCACCATTTTTCCTTGCCCGCCATCAGGTCGTTGCCGACGTACACGCCGCTGGCCCAATTGTCCTTGGCTCCCACCGAACCTGCCACGCTATTCACGCCGTTAAAAGACCCGCCGGGGCTGTGGCAGCCATCGCAGGCCGTGGTGGTTGCCAACGGCTGGCCGTCGGTAAAAGTGGCCTGGCCGTCGTTGTGCGTTGCGGCGGAAAAGAGGTGACAGGTGTCGCACGCATCGGTGCTGATCTGGGGGCCAAACGGTATAGGCGCGAAATGCGTGCTATGGCTGCCGGCGAGATTAGGAGATGCACCGCCGTTGGGCGGTTGACCGTGGCAACTAGTGCAAGATGCCATAAAACCATCCTGGGTGTACAGATCGTCGTCGACGCTGTGCTGGTGACAGGTCGTACAATCTTGCTCGCTATAGTCGACACCGCCATCGTGGTTGGCACCGCCATCGTGGCTGTCTATAGGGTATCCGGGATTGTTATTGTTGCTGTGGCAAACGACGCAGATGCGGCTGTTGGGAGCACCGAGCCCATCATCGAAGGAATTTGTCCCCGTGATGGCCGTAAAAGCGACCGGTCCAGACCGCGTTGGAAAAGCACCGGGCTGCACCACGACAGATTCCCTGATAGTGTACAGATTGGCAGCACCGTGGGGATCGTGGCACTGAACGCAGAGCAGCTCAAAGTCCTCTTCGGCGCTGGCAGCATAGTCTGTATTGCCGTGGGTAGAAACAACGGGTGGCACTGACGCGCCGGTGCCATCGTGACAGGTGTAGCAAAAGGTGTTATCTTGAGCCGCAGAATAGAGGACAAAAGTGCCCGAGCCCGTGTGGGTGCGATGGCACGCAGCGCAAGCTCCAGATATATTGCCATAGCCGCCGTGAGGGCCACCGTCCGCCAGGATCGTGCGTGCTGTGGCTAAAGCCATGAGGACGGCGATCACCAGGACGATAAAGGAAGATACAGGCGGTATGTGTCGCTTTTTCATTTCCAGAATGTGTAGCAAACTGCCACTATCACAGAAAATCGTGCAACCTGTGCACTGTCGACCTAGAATTCGTCGGACCCAATATCAACGCCTGCCCCCTGTGGACGCAAGTCTCCGTCGATGTCATCTACAGGTGCGCCGACGTCGGTTCCGGCGTCTATGCAGGGTGAAATGGATCTGAGATGGTAATCGTATGGCGTACCACCGACAAATAGCGGATCAGCCTCGATATTTGAGGAATCGACGCTGTAGAAACCAGTGCTGCCGGCCAGGGTATTGATACCACTGACAATGATGGAATAGGTAAAAGTAATCGAGGCGGTTCCGTTTGCATAACAGTCATGGCCGCTTCCTTTCATACCAGCTTGATTGTTCCAAAAGATACTGTTTTTTACCCAGGCCCCGCCCGAATTGGCATAGATTCCGCCGCCGCCCTGTTCGCCCACTGGATTTGCAAGGCTGTTTCCGCTGACTATACTGTTGGTGATATAGGCCGTAGATCCATTCAAATAAAGCCCGCCCGCCTGGGTATTGGCGATGTTGTCGGTCAGGTTACTGTTTTCCAGGATTATTACCCGAGTCGGAGCATTTACAAATGCCCCGCCGCCAACACCGTTCAGTGAGGTATTGGAACTGATAGAGGACCTGATAAAGGTCGCGGAGGTATTGGCATAAATACCGCCGCCATGACTGCCTGATGTATTAGAATTGATAGAGCTATCAATAAAGGTCGGAGATCCGCCATTGGCGTACATACCGCCGCCGACGTTGTCGGCGCTATTACTGCTAATAGTAGTATCCCCAATGGTTACAACACCGCCTAGTCTATAAAGGCCACCACCGTTATTGGTCACTGTATTGCTCTGGATGGTACTGTTTGTAACGTTGTACACACCGCCACCTTTAAAATAGATACCGCCACCGTCGGCGCCACTGTTGTTACGAATCACAGTATCCAAAACGTCCAACCCACCGGTGCCGTTGCCTACATAAATGCCGCGGCTATTGTCTCTAATGATACTGTCTGTAACTGTAATAACTCCGATACCAAACGTGTTCACGCCGTTTGAGCCTCCAGTTATGGAAAAGCCGTCAATTACGGTGTAATCGAGTTGCCGGATATACATCGTATCAGTAAAAAGAGAGGCGGAACTGATTGTGGTCAGGTCAGGACCGCAGACAGATTCTAAAGTGATGCCTCTGTCCGAAGCGCCCCAAAGGACCAGGTTCTCAGTATATACGCCCTCGTACACCATAATAGTCTGGTACGATACGGCATCCATGGCGGACTGAATCTGGTTGTACCAAGGGGCAGTATCGCCGGATCCTTTTCTAACCCCCACAGCATTGACCGTGTTGACCACAGTCACTTGATTGCCGGCGCCAGTGGGAGCGCCTGTGGCTGGGTCAGTCCCATCCGAAGCGCTGAACTGGTATTCGAGACTGCCATCGCCGTTATAGTCTAGTGGCACAGTGGCCGAATAGATTTTGCCGCTGGAGCAGTCGCCGGCCGCCGCAGTCATCGTAAAAGTTTCGCCGGCATCTACCACACTGTTGTCATCCTCATCAATCCAAACCCTGACGTAACCATTTGTGGGCGGACACTGGTTATCCAAATCAGTATATTTAACTTTGAATTCAAAGTCGCCGGTCGCCAGTCCCCGAGCCGGTTTGACACCGTTGGTACGGCACGCTTCACTCACCCAATCAAGCATCGGAGGATTATTTGACGACGAAGTAACAATTACTGTATTGTCAGATAGCGGCCCTGCATCCGCTGCCGCGTCAGCCGTTCCGTCATTGGCTCGAAAGGTATAGTTGATCACACCGTCAACAACATAGGTTAAAGTGGCCGTATAGGCATAGATCATGCCGGTGGCGTTATCGCCACTGACCGCGGTCATGGTGTGCCTTTCTCCAGCATCATAACTATCGTTTTCGTTTTCATCGATCCAAACCTGAATAACGGCTGGCGCATCTCCGTCAACGTCTGTGTACTCAATCCTGAACGCAAACGTGCTTCCATTCGCAGCGATATCAGGGTGAACACCGTTATCTTCAAAGTATGTTTCTTCTGTCCAGGCCAGAGTTGGCAAGTTATTTATGACTGTCACTGTCCGGGTGATGGGTTGAGGGGCAATCAGGCCGCCGCCCGAGGCGTAGAAACGATAATTAAAAGTGTTGTCGCCACTCTTTGACAGAGCCAGGCGTTTGCTATACATTTTACCGTCTACAAAGTCGATATCCATTAGGGCGGCCTCTGTCATCGTATACACTTCGGCGCTTTCATAACTACTGTTGTCATTTATATCAACCCAAAGCTCTATCAGCGATGGGAAATCGTTATTCTCATCCGTATATTCAATTCGGAATTCAAAATCACTGCCGGCCGGCGCGCTGTCCGGATCGACGCCGTCAGAGATATAGCCGTTCTCGCCGGTCCAGGTTAGGGTTGGCGCCTGCGCCACCGCCTGGAAAGGATCCCGGTATGTGTGGTCTGCATTGCCGCCATGACAATGGATACACAGGTTGCCTGAGCTGCCTCTTATCCAGACCCTGCCGGTACTGGCGGGAAGCTGCACGTCCACCGGGGAGGGTGGATCAGAACGGTATGTAACATACGTCACTATATCATCATTGTGGTACCATTCTCGGAGACCTGGTTCCCGGCCAATCAGTTTGCCGTCGCGCACCATAGTCAGCTGGGTTGACCCATGTACGTTATGACATACTACACAGGTCATACGGCTGTTGGTGGTACCGTCCCAGTCAGACGAATACTGGATCAAGGCTCTTCCCAGGTGAGATGCATGCCTGTTTATGCACGTACCGCTTTGGCAGCCAGTTACCAGGTTCGTGTTCATGTTTGAGGAGCTAAGGTATGGGCCGGTATCGTGACAACTGTAACACAATCTAAAGCGATCAGCATTGTTTGGCGGCGATCCTGGGTTACCTGGCCATGGAACTTGCATCGGCTCTTGCCCACCGACCAGATTGAGCCGGTAGCTCTGACGGTAAACACTGGGGTCTGTCGTACCGCTGTCGCCATCATCAAAGGTGCGAGCCAATCCGTCTATATGGGGCGTGGAAAAATCGTGGCAATCGCCGCAGCTCAATCCGGCGCCGTCTGTCACACCGCCGCTGGCCGGGTAGGTCTCTGTAACCGTCAAGCCGTGACCCGTCTTGTAATAGCCCCACCCCAAACCATAAGCGTCATAAGTATAGTTGCCGTCTTGATCACCAATTACATTCGGCGCAGTAATGACAACGGTCACACCAATAACAGAAGGCGTGTCATCGTGGCATCCGGCGCACCATTTTTCTTTGCCGGCCATCAGGTCGTTGCCGACGTACACGCCGCTGGCCCAATTATCCTTGGCCCCTACCGAGTCTGCCACGCTATTCACGCCGTTAAAAGACCCGCCCGGGCTGTGACAGCCATCGCAGGCCGTGGTGGTCGCCAACGGCTGGCCGTCGGTAAAAGTGGCCTGGCCGTCGTTGTGCGTTACCGCAGAAAAGAGGTGACAGGTGTCGCACGCATCGGTGTTGATCTGGGGACCAAACGGTATAGGCGCGAAATGCGTGGTGTGGCTAGCGGCGAGGTTGGGAGATGCACCGCCGTTGGGCGGTTGGCCGTGGCAGCTGGTGCAAGACGCCATAAAACCGTCCTGGGTGTACAGATCATCGTCGACGCTGTGCAGGTGACAGGTTGTGCAATCTTGCCCACTATAGTCGACACCACCATCATGGTTGGCACCGCCATCGTGGCTGTCCATAGGGTATCCGGGATTGTTAGTGTCGCTGTGGCAGACGACGCAAATGCGACTGCTGGGAGCACCGAGCCCGTCATCGTAGGAGTTTGTCCCCGTGATGGCCGTAAAAGCGACTGGTCCAGATCGCGTCGGAAAAGCGCCGGGCTGCACCACGACAGATTCCCTGATAGTGTACATGTTGGCAGCGCCGTGGGGATCGTGGCACTGAACGCAGAGCAGCTCAAAATCTTCTTCGGCGCTCGCGGCATAGTCTGTGTTGCCGTGAGTAGAAACAATGGGTGGCACTGACGCGCCGGTGCCGTTATGACACGTGTAACAATAAGCGTTATCTTGAGCGGCAGAATAGAGGACAAAAGGGCCCGAGCCAGTGTGGGTGCGATGGCACGCAGCGCAAGCGCCAGATATATTGCCATAGCCGCCGTGAGGGCCACCGTCCGCTAGGATCGTGTGCCCCGTGGCAAAGGCCAGGAGAACGGCGATTATCAGAGTGACAAACGAGAATGTGAAAAACCCAAGCGTAAATGTTCGGGGCTTCCGAATGCTCAACCCGGGGTTTTTCATGAGGAAAAGCCTGGTTGAACATTGTGCAGATAGGAGTTTTGACCTTTCATCCCCCCGGTGAACCAAGGGGGCTTTCCCGGCTTTTCCCGTAGGCGCCATATGTCGTTTTTTCTCAAGAAAACGATGCATCCTATCTAAAATCATTTGGAAATCCATTCTTGTACCTACACAAAGCAATCAATATCATAGAAAATCGCGCAACCTGCGCACTCTTGCAGGATGACGAAGCCGGTGGAGTCCTTGGACCTCTATCTGGCGCACCCGTTCATAGGTCACCCCCAATTTTTCCCCCACCGCTTTAAGACTATACATCTCACCATCCACCAGCCCATAGCGCAGTTGCAAAACGCGCGCTGTGCGCGGCGGGAGATCCTGCAGCACCTCTTGTAACACCTCTTGCAGTGCCAAAGAGATCACTGCCTCGTCTGGCGTCGGGCTGTCCTCGTCGGTGATGAAATCACTCAACGGAATCCCTTCCTCGTCACCGATGGGCATCTCTAGCGACATGAAGGGATGCGTTGCCTCCAATACTTTTTTTGCCCTGCGTGTAGGAATCTCTAGTACGGCAGCTAACTCTTCAAGTGTAGGTTCACGGCCCAGTTCTTGTGCCAGGTGATGGGATGTCCGCAGCAGTTTGCTGATCTGATCCATTATGTGGGCTGGGACGCGGATAGTGTGGCTTTGATTAGCAATCGCTCTCGTGACGGCTTGCCGAATCCACCAACGCGCATAGGCCGAGAACTTTATTCCTCGCCGGTAATTGAACTTTTTGGCGGCACGCATAAGCCCGATGTTGCCCTCCTGGATCAGGTCGAGAAAGGGTAAACCGCAATCAACGTATCTTTTGGCCAGGCTGACCACTAGGCGGGAATTAGCATGGACAAGGTGCTGGTGAGCAACCAGTCCATTATGCACAACTTTTTCCAGTTCAGCCTGCTCTTTAAAAGTGCAACTGTCTCGGCTCAACTCTTCCTGGGCAATCTGACCAGCCTCTATACGTTCAGCGAGTGCAACCTCCTCTTTGGCAGTGAGTAGCGGCATCTGTCCAATCTCTTTGAGGTACAGTCTGACCGGATCGTCCACTGCGGCTGCGCCGGACGGGCGTTGTTCGCGTCTGAACACTAGAAATACCCCTCATATCCGGGAATATTCAGTTCGTCTCGCACTATTTGCAAATCTCGGCGTAGGTTAGAGTTGACGGAAACGCCTTGTTCGCGGATCAATTTTTCTTTTTCGTACTCGTGCTCACCAGCTACATAGATGCGCTCCACGCCGGGCGCTTTGCGGGCATTGTGCAGGGTGCGCATGATCTGGCCCGTGATGCAGCGGGAAACATCCAGCGGAATGAAATGCTCAATGTCGATCGCCAGAAAAAAGTGACCCAGCATGTAAGGACGCCGGGAGCCATCTGGCGCGAACCCAAGCAAATCCTTCATAAATACGCCCCCGCTCAGTGATGCTGACAGAATCTCGACTATTGTCGCCAGATCATACCCTTTGAACCCCGCCATCAGTACACCTGCACCACCCAGAGGCAAGAGAGCAGCATTTGCCTTCCCCATATCCTCCAGAATCTTGACCGGGTCCGTGGCTGGGTTTCCATTAGCGTCAATGACCCAACCTACGGGTACTTTTTTCTCGGCGCGAGCCAGTACCTCGATCTGGGCTCGCTGGCTGATAGATGTCGCGCCGTCAAAACTAAAAGGATAATCCATATCAGACGGAGCGGCAAAGGCGATGGGGTTGGTACCCAGCATCGGTTCGGTGCTAAAGGTGGGGGCGACGGCTGGACGGGCGTTGGTCACCGTCAGGCCCATCATCCCCTCTTTGGTCGCCATTAGCGGGTAGTAGCCGGCGATACCAAAGTGAGTGCTGTTGCGTACGGTCACCGCGCCCAAGCCATATTGCTTTGCTTTGTCCATCGCCATACGCATCGAACGATAGGCAATGACGTGTCCCATACCATGGTGACCGTCCACCAGGGCGGTGGTTTCTGTCTCTTTGACGATCTCCATATGGGTCTTGGAAAACTGGACGCCAGCCTCAATGCGATCATAATAGTATTTGAGGCGACCCACACCGTGGGATTCGACCCCGCGCAGGTCGGAGGCGATGAGCACGTCGGCGCAGATGCGGGCCTCGTCCTCGGGCACGCCAAGCCCCCGGAATACGTCTATCATCAAGTTTTCGATGACGTCGACGGGGATGTAGGTGATTTCCGCCATAATTTTACTGTTCCTTTTCCTTTCTCATTTTCATATTGATCCAGAATCCACTCCAGCTATGCGATCTCTGCATCCACAAAGATTCGCAAATCGACCAGCACTCGTGCCACTCATTCCGTCACATCCATCATCCGCACCTTGTCGCGCTGGGCGGCCCCGGCCAATGCGTCCGTGGCGAATTCGTCGAGTATCTCTCCGGCAAAGCAACGATAGATGAGCATACGTCTCAACATCTGCGCTCGCAGTTCAGAGTAGACACATTGCCTAGAAAGAGCGTTCGGCGGCAAATCCTGCCAAACCCCACATAATATCGCGGTATGGCGAAGGTGGAAAATCGTTCAGCGTGTCCCGAGCAGCCTGGGCTAAACGGCGCGCGTCCTCAAACGTCCGTTCAAGGGCATCAGATGATCGCACGGCCGCAATCGCGGCCGCCACGACGCTTTCATCCTGGCCCATGGTTTCGTTTTCCCCATTGTCGCCGCCGAGCGTTTCGCAAGCCCCATGGAAAGTGTGCTGTTCCAACACAGTCATCACCTCATAGTGATCTGGATGTGTCTCTAAAAAGTAAAGTGTGGGCAAGGTGACCAATCCATGGCGCAAATCCTCGCCGACCGGTTTGCCCAGTTCATTTTGGTCTCCCATAAAGTCCAGTGCATCGTCCACTATTTGAAACGCCATCCCCAAATTTTTTCCATATTCGTGCAATGTGGCAACTGTTTGTTCATCAGCGTTGCCTATTACGGCGCCAGCCTTACTGCACAGGGCAAAGAGTGAAGCGGTTTTGGCGTAAATCCGCTGATCGTACGTTGCCCGTGCAAGATGCTGGCACGGATCGCGCCGACTGAACATCTGTTGTATCTCACCATTGCAAATCGTGGACAAGGTGTCAGCGAACACCCGCATCATCTGCGCGTGCCCTGTCTCCCCAACCAGCGCAGCCGAACGCGCAAAGAGAAAATCGCCGATCAGAATCACCGCCCCCGATGGCAGGTACGAGTTCAGAGTCGGTGTACCTCGTCTCATCAATGCACCATCGATCAGATCATCGTGAACGAGCGTTGCCGTGTGAAGCAATTCAACACTCGCCGCCACGTGGATAGCTTGATCTATGTTTGCCTGGCACAAGTGACCAGAGAGCAATGCTAATGCCGGGCGAAGACGCTTGCCGCCGCTCTCGACCAACCCATCAACGGCCTGTATAATACCTACCTCTTGTCCTGATACCGGTGCCTTGAGCAACGTCTCGACGCGTGTCATATCTGCCCCGAGAAATTCCATATAGTGCTGATATTCCTGTTTCATAATCGACTTCCTTGGTCTACAGCATTGCCTAGGTTGTCAGCTCGTTGCAGAGCTTTTTCCCTATTTTCAGCTTGCACGTATCGTGTAGCAGTGATGATCCTCAATCGATGTAAAAGTTATGACCCACTTTGGTGACACAAAACACACTGCTCTTTGGTACGATCCGTATGATCAATGGGTGCCGGCTTGATTTGGCCGGATGGGTCATGGCACATTACGCAATCGTCCCGCCCCTCCAGCGTGTGCGGGATGTCCGGCGTTGGCGTGCTGGCGGCCTCGTCTGACACGGCATGACACAACTGGCAATCCTCGTTGCTTCGCCCTTTGTGACCAGTGGGCACCGGCTTGAGGCCACCTTCGGCGTGACAGACCAGACACTCATCCCGCCCCTCCAACGTGTGTGGGATGCCCGGTGATGGGGTGCTGGTAGCATCGCTCGATGGTTCGTGACATAACTGGCAATCCCCACTGCTCCGTCCCTCGTGGTCGGTTGGGACCGGTTTTAGGCCGCCCTCGGCGTGACAGAGCAAGCAGTCGTCCCGCCCCTCCAGCGTGTGCGGGATACCCGGCGTCGATGTGCTGGGGACCTCATCCGACGCAGCGTGACACAACTGGCAATCCCCACTGCTCCGTCCTTCGTGATCATCTGGGACTGGTTTTAAGCCGCCCTCGGCGTGACAGAGCAAGCAGTCGTCCCGCCCCTCCAACGTGTGCGGGATGCCCGGTGTCGAGGTGCTGGGAGCCTCGACCGACGCTGCGTGACATAACTGGCAGTCATCGCTGCTTCGCCCTTCGTGGTCGACTGGGACCGGTTTTAGGCCGCCCTCGGCGTGACAGAGCAAGCAGTCGTCTCGTCCCTCCAACGTGTGCGGGATGCCCGGTGTCGAGGTGCTGGGAGCCTCACCCGACGCAGCGTGACACAACTGGCAGTCCTCGTTGCTCCGTCCTTCGTGACTGGCAGTCACCGGCTTCAAGCCGCCCTCGGCGTGGCACGCCAGACAATCGTCCCGCCCCTCCAGAACGTGCGGGATACTAGGAACTTGAACAGCAACGCTGTCGAGTTGATGACAACGCGCGCAATCCTCGTTGACGCGACCCTGGTGCGTAGCTGGCACAGGCCGGACCCCACCTGCGTCGTGGCATAGCAAACATTCCTCTCGTCCGTCTGAGGGGTGCGGCATCTGCGGCAGAATAGACGTTACCGACTCGACCCATCCCTCTGGATTGTGGCAAGTGGCGCACGTCTCCCGTACCTCCAGGTGAACGTCTGGCGGCTGGTGACAGTTTTCGCAGGCATATTCGGGCACTGGCTGGCTCTCAGAGTGACACGCACCGCAAGAGACACGCTGGTGGTTGCCAACCAATGGTACAGGATGCCGCTCCGGGGGAAGGGTCGCACCTTTAAAGCCGGTCAGCTCGTGGCAGTTTTCGCAATCTTGCCCCAGGTGGGTAGGCCCAAAGGGGGGTCCACTGGGGGGCTGGTGACAGTTGGCGCACTTGACCTCCAAGCCTTGGCTGGGAACGTGGCACGCGGAACACTCTAGCTCTGTGTGCGCGCCTTCCAACTGCATTGGAAGGCCAAAGTCTTCTGGTGGAGTCGCCGACGCAAACCCATCTGGTGTATGACAATCTTCACAGTCTGGTCCAAAGTGAGAATCAGCGGGAGGTTGGTGGCAGTTGGCGCACCGGTAAGAGAGTTGCTCAACCCCGGCGTGACAGCCATCACATCCCACCGCGGTATGCTTGCCTTCCAATGGCGAGGGATGAGGAAAAGCGGCTGCCAGGTCCACCGAGGACCAGGCTTGACCATGACAGGCCGAGTTGGCACAGAAACTCGAATCATCACTGCCAAAGGCGATATCACCGTGACAGACTGTGCAGTCGTCGCTGGCCAAGATGCGGTGGCTGGCTATGAAATTGGCTTCCTGGTGCGACGCTGGTTCCTGGATCAGGGAAATCGTAATCTCGGACAGGGGTTCTTGTGCACTTGTCACCACCGGAATGCTGTGGCAGATGTTACAGCCCAAGCGAATGGATTCACCATCCGAGCTTTGCTGCTTGCCGTTGTGACAACGAAAGCAACCGGGGAACTCTTTGTGCTCTCCGTTGTTGGGAAAAGACTGCCACGTGATACCCGGCTCATCAAACACCAACACCGTGGCGAGTTCCTGAGCTACCTCGGTGGCCTGCTTGACGGCAGCCGCCTGGATAGCAATCACTTCTGGATACACGGACCGGTATCGCGCCTCCACCGATTCGACCGCATCCAGGGCCGTTTCCTGATCCGGATAAGTGGTGGTGAAAAAGTTCATCAGCTCTTGTTTGATGAATGGCAGATCACGATCCAACCGGCCTTCAGCCAAGGCTTTATCAATTGTCCAATCTGGGGAGAGGAAGGGATGCCCCATCCGGTTGTGGCAATCCACACAGTCCATCACCTGCTTGTCGGCTTGGGCAATCTCATCACCAGATAAAGGAGCGGTCACATCATTGTACTCGACCATATGTCCGTCGGGCAGGGTGGCCCGCACCCAGCGAATGTCCTGATTGCGCTCATCGGTAGCGATGTACTCGACCTGATTTTCGATGTGCCAGTGGATGCCATAGCCCAACCCGGTCTCTCGCTCGCCGCCTCCGGTCTTGAGGGCCAGGTATATGTGCTCTTCTGTATTGTATTCATCCGGTCGAAAGTGTTTGATCTGTAGCAACCGGTCGCCGTGAAAAGTTGGCGGCCAATGGCAACGTTCGCATGATTCGTTGGTCGGGCGCAAGGATTTCGCCTCCAGAGGATGATCGTATTGGCCGAAAAGCACTGATGGCAAAGACTTTAGATGGCCGGTTTTAAGAACAATATTGCGCAGCATGCTTTCTTGTCCGATGTGACATTCCACGCATTCGACGCGGACGTGGTACGAATCCTGGTAAGCAACCAATTCTTCGAGATGCACGCCGTGGCAAAATTGGGTGCAAAAAGCTGTGCTGTTGGACCATTCCCATCCTTGGATACCTACAATAACCAATATGACAAAACATAGAACAAGAATTGCTCTGGCGAATAGTTTTCGTCTGATAGTAGAACGTTCAGGCCCGGGACTCTTTTTTAGTTCGGCCATATCTGTGTTATATCTCCTCGTGTTGGCAAAGCAGACTATTGTTCTTGGGTCAACTGCACAGGTTGAAACTTTTTCTCACTGGTTGGATGCTCCAGCAGCGATCCACTCGATCAAGGTATCCAATTCCGCTGCACTCAACTGGGCGTAATGTGTCCCTCGCTGCACCTCGACGATCCGGCTCCCCTCTGGATCGTCCGGCACGACGACCGGCCCCACAGAGGAGCCCGCCATCAACGAGTCATAGTCCGTCACGGTCAGGCCAGCGCTGCCGCCGTGACAACCCCCACATCGCTCGGTCAAAAGCGGGCCGATGACGGCCGTAAAGGTGGGGTCTCCTCCAGCAGACATTTCCGTTGGTGCGCTCACCGACCCCCACGAGCGTACGAATGCCGTTACGTCCAGGATTTCTTCCCAAGAGAGCGGACCACTCAAGTCTTGGGCAAAAGCTGCCATCTGGCCGTGAGACCCGGTGCCGATGTCTTGCAAGATTACGGCGTCGTCATGGGTGCTCCAGTATGTTTCGGCGTTGATGACCGCACCCTCGTCACCCACCGGCGTCGTGCCGTCCTCGCCGTGGCAGGTCGCACACGTCTGGGCAAAGATGACCTCGCCAGTCTGAGCATTGCCCACGGGTTGACCGGTAAAGAGCGCGTGTTCCTCGTCAGCAAAGATAAGCTGGTGGCACGCCACACAAGGATTCTCGCCGGTGGAAACGTGACTTGCTTCTGGAATAGGTGTGGGATCCGCAGGAGGCAAGGTAGGTTCTGCAACAATGACAGAGGCAAAGTGACACTGATCGCACTGGTCATTGGCATAATCCACGTGATTGCCGGTCAGTCTGGGTGTGCTGCCCACCCCGCCACGGTGACACGAAATGCAATCCCCCCGTCCTTCCAGCGGGTGCGGAATATCGTTTGACGGTATACCGCTGACCTCGTGGCAGTGTGCGCAATCCACGTTGCTGCGCCCCAGGTGATCCCACGACACTCGAGGCGCACCGGCCGCACCAGACTGGTGACAACTGAGGCAATCCTCTCCAGGCATCACCGCGTGAGGCACAGGTGGTTGGGCAGCAATAGTTCCCACGACAGCCAAAAGAGCTGTCAGGATCAACACTATGACTATTGGCCAACGATGGCGAAATATCCGAGACTTCATAGTAATTCCTTCCGCGATGTGAAAATAATCTAGTCGCCTTTGTTCTTGCTCCCCATTAACGGAGTCAACGTGTTTACAATGTCCAAGGGAATCGGAATGATGGTGCTCGCTTGCTCGCTTGTCATCTCTACCAGCGTCTGCAGGTAGCGCAATTGCAGACTCACAGGCTCGTCGGCGATCATCTTTCCGGCTTGCACCAGCTTTTCGGCTGCGGCCAACTCTCCCTCGGCATGGATGATCTTGGCCCGCTTTTCTCGTTCAGCCTCGGCCTGGCGTGCCATAGACAACTGTAGCCTTTCCGGCAGGAGCACGTCCTTGACCTCGACGGTCCCCACCTGTACGCCCCACGGCTCCTCGGTGTGATCGTCTATGATGTCCCGCAATCGCTCGTTGATCCGGTCCCGATGAGCGAGCAGTTCATCCAGTTCGGATTGACCCAGGACGCTGCGCAACGTGGTCAGTGACATCTGGGTGGTTGCTTTGACATAGTTCTTGACCGCAACAACTGCCTTTTCAGCGTCAATCACCTTAAAGTAGACAACTGCATCCACGTGGACGGTCACATTGTCGCGAGTGATCACCTCCTGTGGTTCAAGGACCAGGGTTTCAACTCGCATATCTACCCTGACCAAACGATCAACCCAGGGCAGGATAAAGTTGAGCCCTGCTTTACGAATGCTGATCACCCGACCAAAACGGAGCACTATTCCCAACTCCCATTGCTGAATAACTTTGATCGCAGGCCAAACGACGAGCAGCAGAAAAGCGATGGCGCCTACTCCGAGGGCCCCTCCAATAATCCATAGATTGTTCATTCTTCTTGCCTCCTTAAAGCATATAAGTAAATATGGTTAATAGCGCCCAAAACCCCTTCAGCGTTCTTCATTTTGCGAGAAACAGCGGGGGCGGGGTTTTGGGCCTTTTTCAAAAAGCTGTTTCTTGGCAGTCCTACTCGAACGGCCAGCCCATCCGCTCCCACGGTTGATCTTCCTCTTGGCCGCCTTGCAGAATCCAGCGGGCCAAACTGAAATATATTACCGCCGCACTCAGTAACACGGTAATCGCAAAGATTCCGCCGAGGCCCGGTGTGGTGAAAAGCGTCGAAATGGTCATATTACACCTCCGTCCTGATCTACTCGTGCAGGTATGCGTGCACCTCTTCCGAGCGTTCCCAAATGGAAATGATGGGAAAAAAGCGGGTAAAAAGCGTATAGAGGAGCAATGGCCCGGCAAAGCAGGCAGCGGTAATGGCCCATTCAACCCAGGTGGGCGCATATTCGCCCATCGTCAGGCCGCTCAACAGCCGGGGCCGTGTCAGTGTGGGGAGAATGACGATGTATCGCTCCAACCACATTCCTAGATTGACAATCAACCCCGCCGCCACCATCCAGCCGATGCTTTTCTTCCCCTTTGTCAGGAAAATGGTCAATGGTATGGCAAAACAGCATACGAACATTACCCAGAAAGAACCGGCAAACGCGTGTGTGAACTTTTCCCAGAATATGTGCATTTCCTCTACTTCGTGGCCATAAAAGGTGGTCAGGTATTCGGCCACCATAAAGTAGAGCCAGACCAGACTGAGGGAGATGAGCAATTTGCGCATATAGTCAAAGTGCTTGAGGGTCAGTATATCCTCCAGGTGATAGACACGCCGCAGCACGGCCATCGCAATGACAACAGCGCCAGAACCGGAAAAGACGGCTCCTACCAGAAAGAAGGGGCCCATCACCGCGGTGTGCCATCCCGGTTGCAACGTCATACTGAACACAAAGGCAACGACCGTATGGACGATGACCACCAGCATACTCATAAAGACGGCCATCCCGCTCAACATCTTTTCCAGGCGGCGATATTGTTCGGGATGTCCCTTCCAGCCAAGAGACAGGATACGGTACATTTCATGCTGCCAGTGGGGCACATCTGTCAACTTGTCTCGGCAGATAGCAATGTCGGGCAAAAGAGACAGGTAGAAAAAGACAAGACTGGAGAAAAGGTAGAGACTCACACTGGTCACGTCCCACAGGAGGGGAGATTGAAAGCGTCCGTAGAAAAAGACGTTGCCCATGCGCTCAATACGTCCCAGGTCGAGCAGGATACTGCTGGCGCCAAAGGGGACGCTAAAGACGGTAATGGCCTCGGCTGCACGGGCCAGCGGCTTGCGCCATTCGGCTCCTACCAGCGTCAGAATAGCCGAGATAAAGGTGCCAGAGTGAGCCAGACCGATGAAAAAGACAAAGTTAACGATATAGAGGCCCCAATAGACGGGGCGATTCATCCCGGTCACGCTCAGTCCACTGACAAACTGGTATACGTAAGCGGCGGCCCCAACAGCGAGGACGATCAGCAAAAAAACTACAAGTGGGACAAAGCCACGGCTGGTGTGGGTCAGTGGAGCCAAAAGCACTGCCTCGTCCTGAGACTGAAGCTCACCTAGCGACGTTTCTCTTTTTTGTCTTTGGATTGACGTAATCTGCGTTCGCTTTAACATTGTTATTTCCTACTCGCCCTGTAGATAGTAGA
>JAAEPW010000891.1 GCA_024232355.1 Chloroflexota bacterium
CGCCAGGTCATTGTAGGCCCAAGCAGCCAGCACAGCCACCATCGGCGTGGCGTACAAGGCAAGCACCGCTCCCCATCCCAACCTCGCGCCCAGGTGGCGGTTTGCGATGCGATATACCAGTCCACCCAGGAGCAACGCAAAGCCCCAGTGCAGCAACTTGGCCGTAATATCGCTACGCAACGCCATCGCCAGCATAAAAAGAGATTCCATCAAGCCGGGGAAACTCAGATGCGGCACGTTGGCCTGCGGAGGGGCAATGCGACCAGCGGACAACGTCCACGCCGGTCCAGGCAGGTGGTAAAATAAGCCATCCCAGTCCGTGGGGGGCATCAGCGCTGCCAGCAGCGCCAGCAGCAGGGTAAAGCCGACGTACAGCGCCACACCGCTACCCGGTCTTTTTAGCAAACGGATCGCCCGGATTGCGGCGACGATTTCGCGCCACACGCACGCGGTCAGCACGATCAACAGCCCCAGGAAAAGCCAGCGCGACGTAATGCCCAGCAATCCCAGCCCAAAGGTAAGCAGCCCCAACGTCCCCAGTCCCAACCCGCTGCCCAACACGATCCGGTCGCCGGGAGAGACGCCGTCCAATCGTGACCTGCGCAACAGCCAACTGCCGGTCCCCAGCCCAGCCGTAGCAATCAATGCGGCCACGGCCAGGTCGAGTATCGCCCGTCCCATTGCCACTGCGTTGTCCAGTGCTAATGGTTTCTGCACCCAATAAAAGAGCGTCAGGATCACAAAGAGCCACGCCACGATGCAAATCGTCAGCCAGGTAATTTGGTTACGGCTCAATCTCATGAAATCACCCAAACTCGTCAAGGTCTGTGCGCAACAGCCGGGTTTTCGGGCCGTATCCGTTGCCACACCCAAGCCAAAATCAAAGTAATCAAAACAGGAAAAGGAAAGTAGACGGGGGCGCGTTCAAAATCTCCTTCGATGGTCGCCAGGAACACCCCCCACAACCCGATCAGCGAGGCGATTTCCACGAACGCTATGATCCAAGCGCCGCGCCGCCCCCACGCAAGTTGTATCCAACGAAAGCCCCACAACATCCAGGGTATCAGGATCAAATAGTTGGTGGTCGCAATACGTGGGGTGAAGCAATTGGTCAGCAGCAATAACAGGCCCAACATCCACATCATCTGATCCCAAATTCCACGCCACAAGCGCCATCCCAGCACCAACGCCCCCAACGCCAATACGACCATTACAGCAATTTCTACTGCGCGCCCCAAGCCCAGCCAATGCTGAACGATCATCCACGTGAGTGACCCGTAGACTGTATAAGAGGGGTATGCAATTACCTGCCGAACAAAGTCGGGGAGCCAGGATGGTAACAGGATCATTGCTCCCAGGGTCAACGACGCCAGGGAAATACCAAAGCTCCACCACAGTCGCCAGCGCCGTTTTCCGGCAGCCCAAAGCAAAATCCAGGGAATTGCCAGGCAAATCATCTGGGGTTTCACTGTCGAAAGGGCCAAAAAGAATCCAGCCCACCCATCGTAGCCACGCTTCATCGCCCACAGTGCTGCGACCAAAGCCAGTAACACGAGTATAGCAAACTGACCTAACAGTAATGCGCGAGCATTGTGGTAAAAAAGCACACTCCACGACATTGTCGACGCCCATAGCCACAGAGGTGGACGCCAGCGAATGACTCGCATCCATAGTATTAGCGCCACGATCAACCCCGCCAGCAGCACCCACAACCAGACAGCTTGAACCAAAGGGTAGTTAACGGTGAGACAAAGCGGCCAGAAAAACAGCAGGCTGTAAAGCGGGTATGCAAAAGCTACCCGGTCCTCACCAGGCTGAGCTGGACGACCATACATTCCCTCCTGGATGCGTAACGTGACGGTCTCGGAATAGGGATTCAAACCTTCACGCAGCAAAGCACATCCACCCACCCAACGGGAGTAGAAATCATTGCCGCCGAGGTAGTGGGAGGTGAACCCCGTATAGGTCAACCAGATGCCGACGCTCGCCACAAGCACCGCAGCAACGATCCACAAATACAATTTTCTACTCGACCGCATAGATCACCACCCGTCCAAAAGGCGACTGGGAATTCTCAAAGACTTGCACCAGCATCGGAAAAGTCTCCCGCTCTGCCCAAAAAAGCCAAGTTGTCCACGAACTCGTCGAAATTTACGAGCCAGCAGATACGCTATTCACCACGCCGTCCAGGTTGATCACGCGCCCTTGTGAACTGAGCAACAACATTGAGAGTGTGCCCGCCCTGTCCATCAGAGCCAGGCGGGAGAAGCGGAAACGACAAGATCAGATTTTTCATAGCAGTAAAGCGGCTGAACCTGGCGCCTCGGGTGATTTGTATGGCGCTCACAACCAAAACAATCAATCCCGCCAGCAGTCCAATTCCGGCATAGTTGAGCATCTGATACACGGACGTTTGTACAAAATGTTGCCACAACTGAACAACGCTCCCAACCACAGTGGCAGCCCACAGAAAGCGTTTTAGCCCAACCCGAGATATAAATCTCCCTCACGTTTCACGCTTTATGGTCTCAACTAGCAAAAGCACCAGCAGCGCGGTTCGCAGCGGCACTGTCAGATAGAGCCACTGGTTTAGCCCGCGCGAGAGCAAGACCGGCCACTCGGCCAGGTTGACAAAACTCAACGCCAGGATAAACAGCACACTGCGCTGCAATGGCAAGATCAGGAGTAGCAGGGGGAAA
>JAAEPW010000892.1 GCA_024232355.1 Chloroflexota bacterium
CCACTCAAGTTGGGCTTAGGGGGCACTGGATGCGACCTGCAGTGATCGGGCTCTTGGCCTTGTGCCGCCGGTGCTCATCCTGGCTCCAGACGATGTCCAGCATGCAGGGTCCTTTCGATGGGTGGTCCCGTCTGGGAGTCGTCTCTGGAACGCTGATCGATGGCCGCTCGGCCCTCTTCGCCGGTACTCTTCTCGGGCTCCTTCAGCCTCGGACCTGGCTCCTGGAACGTGGTTTGCCTAACAGGAGCCTGAAATGGAGGAAGACACCGGCAAGGCAGGTACTCGGCGTGTTGTACCAGAGGAGAGCCTGGCGAGTGCACGAGGCTCTTCAGAGACCTTAGGCGAAGTCGATAGACCACCAGCGCAATGCAGGAGTCTGGAGTCATTGACTTCCCCATTGGTAAGCAGAGCTGTGCAGGCAGTGTAGGTTAAGCATAGGCAGCGGCGCGGCAAAAGCAAGAGAATGATTCCGATCTCTTGGTCGAGACCGGTAGGAGCACAGTAGCACAACCGCAATAAATTTACATTAAGTTACATACATATATCGTGGTGCTCAATACGGGGCACAAATGCAGCGGTAACCTAGCCCAAACACCACATCTCCCCCCACTCAAGTTGGGCTTAGGGGGCACTGGATGCGACCTGCAGTGATCGGGCTCTTGGCCTTGTGCCGCCG
>JAAEPW010000893.1 GCA_024232355.1 Chloroflexota bacterium
CCGGCTGGCGGCCAACCCAGAGAGCTATGTGGACGGTATCTATGGAAAAGACGAGGTCGGTGGAACCTCGGTCCTCTACCTCTCGGGTGTGCCCTTTGAAAAGCTCGGCTTCCCCGAGCTAGAGACCAAAGCCCTGCCGGAGTTGAGCGAAGGGATGGGAACCGTTATCCTCCCTGGCCTCATCTTTGGAGGTCCGCTCGTCCTGGCCGGCATCAACTATCTGTCTAAAAGGCAAAAGGGGGAAGAATCATGACCACGAGCACCAAACCTAGATGGGACATCCCCCGTAGCTTTTTTCCGTTGGCGCTGTTGACCTTGATCGGTGTTGGCCTGGCCATCTACCGGTTGACAGAGGGGCTAGGCCCGACGACCAATCTGAACGATCACTTTCCCTGGGGGCTCTGGATCACGCTGGACGTCTTTTTGATCCCGATAGGTGGCGCTGCCTTTACCACCTCGCTCATCAGCCACTTTTTCCACGACAAAAAGTACCACGCCATCGTGCGTCCGGCTGTGTTGGCGGGCTTTTTGTGCTATTCGCTGGTCGGTGTGATACTCTTGCTAGACCTGGGCCGCTGGCAGCAGTTCTACAACTTTATGTTGCCGCAGTATATGAACCTCCACTCTTTTCTGTGGGAAGTCGCCTTTTGCGTCACCTTTTACACCATCGTCCTCGTCTTGGAACTGGCGCCGACCATCCTGGAAAAGTGGAACATTGAGACCCCCAAGCGTCTCATCGAGCGCGGGATGATGGTCATTGCCGCACTCGGTGTCGTCTTGTCTAGCATGCACCAATCATCCATCGGCTCCTTGTTCATCCTCATGTCTCACAAGCTCCACGCTATCTGGTGGACGCCGCTGCTGCCGCTGCTCTACTTTATGCAAGCCCTGTTTAGTGGGCTGGCTCTGGCAGCCCTGGCCATCACCCTGACCCAGAAAAAACTGAGCTTGCCGGTAGACAGGTCCCTCATAGTAGACAAGATGGGCAAACTCATGCGCGTGCTGTTAGCCATCTACCTGGCCATCATGGTAGTCGGCTGGCTGCTAGAGGGTGAGTTGGGCCTGCTCTTTAGCTCGGGCGCCTATAGCTTGCTCGTATGGGCCGAACTCATCATCGGCGTCTTTGTGCCGCTGGGAATCCTGTTTTCCAAGTTGGGCCAGCGTCGTGACGGTGTCCTTTGGGCTGGCGTCTTTATCATCATGGGGGTCTTTTTCAACCGGCTGATCGTGAGCTGGGTGGGCTTGTCGGTGCCCGCCTGGGCGACCTATGTCCCCCATTGGATGGAAGTTATGATCAGCGTGGGCTTTATCGCGGGCGCCTTTTTGGTCTATGCCATTGTCGCCCGGTACTTTGAACTCTTTCCAGAGAAACACTAGTAGGAGAAAGAAATGGCAAAAATTGTAATTGATCCCGTAACGCGCATCGAAGGACACTTGCGCATGGAAATCGAGGTGGACAATGGCGTCGTGACCGATGCGTGGAGTTCTGGCACTATGTTCCGGGGCATCGAGAACATCGTACAAGGACGCGACCCCCGCGAAGTCTGGACCTTCACGCAGCGTATATGCGGCGTTTGAACGACCGTTCACGCCATCTGCTCCGTGCGAGCAGTAGAAAACGCTCTAGGGATAGAGGTTCCTAACAATGCGCGCATTCTGCGCAACCTCATCTCAGGCATTCAAACCGTCCAGGATCACGTGATCCACTTTTATCACCTGCACGCGCTAGACTGGGTAGACATTGTCAGCGCGTTGGACGCCGACCCCGCTGGGA
>JAAEPW010000894.1 GCA_024232355.1 Chloroflexota bacterium
AGGTCTCCAGGTCATGGCAATAGCATTGCCAGGTCGCCAGGTCATGGCGATATGGTCGACAGGTCGCCAGGTCATGGTGATGTCATCGCCAGGTCGTGGCGATATTGTCGCCAGGTCGCCAGGTTGTGGCGATATCGTTGCCAGGTCGCCAGGTCATGGCGATATCATCGCCAGGTCGCCAGGTTGTGGCGATATCGTCACCAGGTCATGGTGATATGGTCACCAGGTCGTGGCAATATGGTCGCAAGGTCGCGGCGATATCATTGCCAGGTCGCCAGGTCGCCAGGTTGTGGCGATATCGTCGTCAGGTCGCAGCGATATGGTCGCCAGGTCGCCAGGTCGTGGGGATATGGTCACCACGTCACCAGAGGTTCGCAAAAGGTTAATCATTACCTGACAAAATACGAAACTAATGATTTCGTTCCGAACACTGGCTGACATCTAGCGGGAACAAAGCGCTGCGGCTCCTTAGTTATTCGAACCATTTCACCCACATAATTTTTGCTCAACACTAATTGAAGCGTCGGAAAAAAGAACGATTAGCGCCGTTCGTTAGCAGGCTAAAAGAATAGGATGACAAGAATTCTATTTTCTCCCCGTTTACTGCGGCAAATTCATCGAACAAATTACAAAAATCGTATCATTACAAAAACAACAAACAAAACAGCCAATCAGTCAGTCAGTCAGTCAGTCAGACAGTCAGCCCAGCAAATCATACGCAATGAGTGGCTGGAGCAGCACGTTGGTCGGCGCTGGCTCAATCGCCAACTGCTGCTGCTGTGCAGGCAGTTCCTGCTGCTGCTGTGTGGGCACCTCCACTTCTGCTTCCTCTGGTTCCACCACCTGATACGCCACTGCGGGCACCGCCGCCACCGCTGCCGCCGACTCCGCCGCGCGCCGAGTGCGCCACTTCTTCACCAAGTACCAGACGTATGGCAGGATGAACAGCAGCAAAGTGAGCAAAGCCCACAAGTTATCGAAATTGAATCCGCCCCCACCACCGCCGCCGCTGCCGCCACCTCCGTCCGTCGCTCCACCGCCGCCGCCGCCGCTCTGGACGCAATCCACGATGCTGGCCATCGGGAAATTCTTCTGCAACCCCTTGCAGTCAGCCGTCGCTCCACCCAAATCGACCCACCCATACTGCTCATTCTCGTACCCCTCCAGGGGCTCCACTCCATTCGGGCAGTCCAACTGGTGCAGCGCGCGCAAGCAGTAACAAGCTTTGCAGAAGTCTAAAGAAAATCCCCCGACAATAAGCTAACAAGATAAATGCAGCCACAACACAAATAGGTGCAAGCAAATAGGTAGGTAGGTAGGTAGGTAGGTAGGTAGGTAGGTAAGTAAGTAGATAGGTAGATGTATATATAACTAGCTTACGGTTCATGATTGCCTTGCTTGTAGATTATTTAATGAAATTAAATTTCTTCTTTAATTTTTCTTCAAAAAAACAAACTCAAATTTTTCACAGAAACAAACTTATGCGAAGTTTTGCCGAAAACCAGTCGCTAATCAAGGTGTTTTATGCAAATTTTCAGATGCGCACAACCTCTAAATCACGTCCACATAGTACAGTATCCCATTGGGCAAATTGGCACAACATGCATAGAAATCATTTCAGTTCTATTCGCTATCGCTATAGTCAGATCTTGGAACAAGCTGATCATTTTCATCGACTTCAAAATCATAATTAATGCA
>JAAEPW010000895.1 GCA_024232355.1 Chloroflexota bacterium
CAAGCAGAGGACAACAAAAATGCGTTTGCGAGTGCGGATCCCCCCAGTCAAGCCGACAGTGATGAAAGCGCCCAAAGAATGCCCCTACGATGATTGTCAAGGCAAGTACCTCAAAGCCCATCAGCAGCACTGCGACAAGGCGGTACGGGACACCAAATACGAGCAGGTGAAAGTCTATCGGCGGAAATGCCAAGTGCCATCGCACGCACCGGGTCTATCCGCAAGGGGTGAGCGAGGCACAGCAAACAGATCGTATGAGCCCGCTATTTGCTTCGTAAAACCACTTCTGACGACAAGGGTAGAGTCTGTCTATTTGTCATTCATCACCAAATTTGAAACAGTCACGTCGTATTCATCTGCTCATTGCCAGAGATTGGGTTTGCCCGACATGCCCAGTTTTTTGTTTTCCGAGGTGTGGGTGGGCGGTGTTGTTAATTTTGTGATACAATTAGGGTACATTCGAGCAGATTGTGGGACAAGTTGGCAACTTGTCTAGGGGGCAATTTGCCAACTTGCTCTACAAAGGAAAAGACAAAACGTCTATGCCATCTATCCGCGAACTGCGTGATCGCAAGCAACGCGAGAGCTTTACGGGCCGCCAGGCCGAGTTGAATACCTTCCGGCGCCTGCTGATGGTCGGTGAGAGCGATTATGCCATCCTGTATCTCTATGGCGTCGCCGGCATCGGCAAGAGTTCGCTGCTGCGGCAGTTTCGGCGTATTGCCCAGGAGGTGGGTTATCCTGTCGCTGTCGTGGATATGCAGGTCCACTTTAGCGTGGACGAGATATTGCGCTCTGTGCGCGAGCAGATTGCGCAGGGGAACGAGCGCGCCCTGACCGATTTTGACAAAGGGCTGGACATGTTTAACGATGCCAAGAGCAAGCTGCAAGGGGCGGTCGGCTCTCTCGCCAGCGGGGTCGTTTC
>JAAEPW010000896.1 GCA_024232355.1 Chloroflexota bacterium
AGGGCGGTGGGGCTTTCGGCCAATGCATAGAGACGGTTGGCAACGCCGACCTCGCTATAGTAGAATGGGGTGGGGTAGACGGCGTGTTCTACACGGTCACCACCAGGGAAGGTCAGTGTTTCGCAGTGGATCGTATTGTCATCCCACAAATTCTCGATGGCCGCCTTGACCAGATCAGAATGAACGCTGAGCAGGCGGCTGGTTTGCGTCATCACTTGTTCCCTGGGTGTATAGGTGTGGCCTGATTGGACCTGTTCTCGCAGTACGTGAACCACACCGGCTTGCACGCGGGCAGGCGCGTCGGGGGATATTCCCAACTCGCGGGCGATGTCGTCGGCGGTCTTAAAGCCGATGCCCTGGACATCGCGCACCAACCGGTAGGGGTCTTGTTGAACGATCCCCATCGCGTCGCTGCCATAGACCTTGTGGATTCTCACCGCCAGGCCGGTAGAGATGTTGTGGCCTTGGAGGAACATCATCACCCGACGGATGCTTTGATGCTCGTTCCAGGATTCGGCGATTCTCTTGGCCGTCTTGGAACCGATGCCGGGCACCTCCTGGAGCCGTTCGTGTTCCTCGTCGAGCACGCGCACCGTGTCGGTACCAAATCGCTGGATGATGCGCTCTGCTGTGACCGGCCCGATGCCTTTGATCAGGCTCGATGCCAGGTACTCTTTGATGCCGGTGATGGTAGCTGGGAGGAGTTGTTCGCAGCGCGCGGCCTTGAACTGCTCGCCGTACTTGGGGTGGGAGGTCCAGTTGCCGGTCAGACGCAAGCGCTCGCCGGGTTTGATTGGGGGCAGGACGCCAGTGATCGTAATGTTTTTATCGAGTCGGCCTTCCGGGACAAGGTTGAGCACGGCATAGCCGTTGTCTTCATTGTGATATATGATGCGCGAGATGGTGCCGGTGATGGTTTCTGTCATACAAGTCCTCAACTGTGGTTCACAGGATAGCACAAAGGTTCGGTTCGGGCAAGGGGAGACGAGGCATCGCTTCGTGCCAGATTTTGACTTTCGGTTCAACCTGCCATATCATGAGCACGTAATAGAGGAGAGTCGCGCCCCCTTGATCTGTAATCCTAGCGTTCCTGTTTATTTAGTGCCATAGGAGGAAAACGATGACAACAATTGATTCATCCAACGGGATCAGTGCAAATACGACTAATCATTCACCCCGTCGCATCGTGGCTGGACTGGTGCTTTTGCTGCCCGCAAGCCTCTGTTGCATCACCGAATTGCTGGCCCCCACACTACGCACTTTTTTGCTCAGCCTGCAAACCGGTCGATTACTACAAGAAACCGAATTCGTTGGTATCGAAAACTATCGCCGACTCTTTGCCGACCCGGCCTTATCCAAAGTGCTGGGCTTTACCTTTTCGTTCGTCTTTGTTCGTCTGATCGTGATAGCCGTCGTGCCGCTCCTACTGGCTTGGGCTGTCAGCCGCTTTGGCAGTATCCTGCGCTTGGGTGTGAGGGTGTTATTGACCGTTCCGGTGGTGCTGTTTATGCCCGTAGCTATCGCTTCCGTGTGGTCAATGACTCTCAGTCCCGGCGTTGGTGGCCCGTTTTCCTTTGCTGTCCCTCCCCTGGTTGATCCGGCTTCCGCCCGCCGCACTCTTTTGCTGATCGACGGCCTCTACACCTTTGGCCTGGCGTGTGGACTGGGCCTGATCTTTTATCTAATGATCTGGCGTCGTTCAGACGAGTCCTCCCCACCAGATTTCTCTCAGACGCTCAAACCGCTGTTGGTCACCTGGGGCATTGGCGTATTGTCCACCATCGCCTTGACCACTTCCTCCTTCACGTTGAGCTTTGTGATGACGATGGGCGGGCCTATGAACAGCACTCTCACCTTGGGACTGTGGCAATATCAAGTCGCCTTTCAATATTCCCGATTTGGATATGCTGCCGTTCTAGCCAGTCTGATCTTGCTGCTGTCGTTGTTCCTGGGCACGTTGTCCGGGCTAATGGTGATCCTGACGCGATTGTACATAATATACTCGGCGGCTTCTCCCCCACCATCGAATGACCTAGATCTAGAACAGAACAAAGCTTTCCCCTTGATTGTGCTGCTATTCACTTTGTTACTCGTTTTTGGTGCTTGCCTGTTGAGTGTATTGCCCTTTGGCTGGGCTGCCCAGTTATCTTTTCAAGATGGCGCCTTTGGGCAACTAATGAGACACGTTTCCCTTTCCCGCACGTTGGTCAATACAGTGATCCCTCCTTTGCTGGCCGCCATTGTACAATTGCTCATTGCTTACCTGGGGGCTGTGGCTATCGGAGCGATACGCCCTTTGGGCAAGTACAGTGAATGGTTGCTCCTTCCCTTTAGTCCGTGGCTCTTTGTCACCGTCGTTCCCTTGAGTCTCGTCAACTATATTGGTGCGCAGGAGTTTGGCATCCTGGACATATTTATGGGCCTCATTCCGCCACTACTGTTCAATGTGCCCACCCTGTTTATCCTGACGTTGTTTTTCAAGGGGCAAGTACTCCGCTGGAAGGCCACTCGGGACGCCGACGCCCCATCGCAAGCGGGGGGCTTTTTCGAGCACATGATCTTGCCTTCGTTGCCCCTGGCTGGTGTGATGCTGCTCTTTTTGCTTTTCATCGGTATGCAAGATCTGATATGGCCCTGGATATCAGTAAACAATGAGGTCAACCGCTCATTGAATACAACTTTGCTCGTTCTAAGAGGTCAATTTGTGGGCAACTGGGGACTGCTGGCTGCCGCTGTCACGTTGACTGCATTACCCACTGCCCTGTTCTTCTTTTTTGTGTTGATGGCCTTTCAGCTTTTTTACCTGGATCGCCTCGCCTTGCGCGCAGGCACTGAAGAATAGCTGGCGCTTACTTGTCGTTACCCAAAGCGGAGAAAATTCTAAATGATACAACGCAGAGTACTCCAAGTGTGTTTGTGTATCGGTTTGTTGTGGTTGTCAACTGTTGTGGGATTGACGCAGACAGAGACCCCTCCTGATTTAGTATTGGAGCCGGGCGATCCTATTGACAATGACATTCCCTTGCCGGTAGCATCAATTCAGAGTTTTGCCTCTATTGAATCTGTCAATCTTCGTCATGCACGCCTGACACACGATTTTCTCTTTACGAACAGCGGGCCAAGCGACGTGACTCGTTTGGATATCTACATAGCAATTCCACCGAACCGCGATAACCAATCTGTCTCCAACCTGACATTCTCTGCTCCATATACGCTTCTCACAGACCGTTATGGCCAATCAATAGCATATTTCCAATTCGGCACTATCTCTTCGGGTCAGTACATAACGGTTTCTTGGGAAGGTGATGTTGAGATCAAGGCAATGGATTATGACATAGATTCATCTCGAGTAGCTGGCCTGGATCAAATTTCGCCTGACATAGTGAGCAGTTACACGACCGCAGAAAGTATGTACCGCTTGGACAGTCAGATCATCCAAGACGCAGCCCAAGTAGCCGCAAATGGAGCGACCAACCCTTACTGGATTGCGCGCAATGTGCATGACTTTGTTGCCAAGCGGCTGACTTACCTCAACGATCATCGCTGGGACGATGCCGAGACTGTTTATTTGCAACAGCATGGCTCTTGCAGCGAGTATACGATTCTGTTCATTGCCCTATGTCGAGCGAATGGATTGCCAGCTCGTTATGTAGGTGGAACGCGCCATCGTCAACAAGGTATCTACGTGGATACAGTCTATCACCGTTGGGCCGAAGTCTATCTACCGCCATATGGTTGGGTGCCGGTGGATGTCACCCACGATGATACAGGTGGGGAACCAATATACGCCTACTTTGGGGCTCTTACTGATGAGCGTTTTGTGACCACGGTCAGTGGGGGCAACTCGGAATATCTGGGATGGAATTACCACAATTCCTATCGGTACTATTGTGATAGTAGTTGTCCCACTACGAGCCGTGAGCGAAGTTTTACTTGGACACCATATTCACCAGAACTACGAACGATCCCAAGTTCTCTTACCGGTCTTGCCTTGCCCAATTCGGCTGATTCAGTGATTGGGAATTTTGACGTCATATCGACAAATGGCTCTTACGATTGGATCCTCGATTCCTCTCCAAGTTGGTTGCATCTGAACAAGAATAGTGGCATAACCCCTGGCACAGTACAAGCAATGGCTGATACGACTGGCTTGGGCTTGGGTCCTCATACGGGAGAAGTAGTATTGCAATTTCAATCACTGGATGGAAATGTGTCCGTCCCAATTGAGATACAAATAGTAGATGAGATTCTCAAAATCTACTTACCGATGGTCACTAACTCGTCCTGGTGATCTTACTCTGGTCAGATACCGTAGGGGGTGCATCGCAATGCACCATATGCAAAGAGAACCCAATGTTCGATCAAGCCAAGGCACTGGCTCCCGCTTGGGGACGAGTTCTTTGGTTCTGAAACCAGCACCGAGGAATGAGGCAGGCGTATGTCTCATAATTCTCTTTGCTACCTTGTTCCTGAGCGTAATGTGTGTGGTGGAGGTATTATATGGGCAATAATATTCTGGTTGACATAGTTGGGTGGTTGGGCGTTGCAACGCTTCTGGTGGCATACGTGTTGGTCTCGACCAAGAGAATGGAAGGGGACTCTGTGATGTATCAAGTGCTGAACCTGGTAGGCGCTGCGTTGCTCATTGTCAACTCGTCCTACTATGGGGCGTTTCCTTCGGTGGGTGTCAACGTTTTGTGGGTAGGGATAGCCATTTACACGCTCGTTAGCAAAAGGAAGTCTGTGTAGGGCTGTTGGTGCAGGCGTCACAAACCAAAAAAGAGCACGAGGTTTCCCCCGTGCTCTTTTTCACTCACAACCGCATCCGCAACCCCGACCGCCGTTGCGGCACCTTGTCATTGTTCACCGCGATATTCACCGCCCGCCTCGTCCCCACCAATACGGCCAGGGACTTGGCCCTTGTGACGGCGGTGTAGAGCAGATTGCGCTGCAACATCAGATGGTGCTGAGTCGTCACGGGCACGACGACGGCCGGATACTCGGAGCCCTGCGACTTGTGAATCGACATCGCAAAGGCGTGTTTGAGACTGCCCGTCTCACCCCATGTGTAGGGCACGATGCGGTTGTCCACTTTTACCAGCAGTGACTTTGTCTTATCCTCAATGGCGGCCACCCGCCCGACGTCTCCGTTAAAGACACCCTTGGCATAATCGTTGTGGGTCTGCATCACCTTGTCCCCCACGCGAAAGACACGATCTCGCAACTCGAGTTCCGCCTTGTGATCCGCTGCTGGGTTGAGGACTCGCTGCAATCGTTCGTTGAGCACATCCACGCCGCATGACCCTCGATACATCGGTGATAGCACTTGCAGATCATCAATGGAGCGCAGCCCAAACTTTTTCGGGACCCGGCGCTGCACGACGTCAACCAGCATATTCGCAGCCTCGTCAGGGGTCCGTTGGCCGAAAAAGTAAAAGTCATCGTATTCGTTGAGGATCGGTGTTTCTCCCTGGTTGATGCGATGGGCGTTGACGACGATGCCGCTATCGACGGCCTGGCGAAAGATGCGCGTCAGACACACAACGGTGATTCGGTCGGACGTGATGAGATCGTGCAACACGTTGCCCGCGCCGACGGAGGGGAGTTGGTCCACATCGCCCACAAAGAGGACTTGAGCGGATGGTCTGATCGCATGGAGCAGGCGATAGGTCAGCAGCAGATCGAGCATTGAGGCCTCGTCCACGATGAGATAGCGCAGCGGCAACGGATTGTGTGCGGTGTGCGAGAACCCTTTTTTGGGGTTGTATCCCAGCAACCGGTGAACGGTCTGCGCGGGACACCCGGTCAACTCGGAGAGGCGTTTGGCGGCACGACCGGTGGGCGCGCACAGGGCGTATGACTCGTCGGCCCGCGCGCCTTCTTGCTCCAACACTTGCACGATGGTGCGCACAGTTTGTGTCTTGCCTGTACCAGGGCCACCGGTGAGCACCGTCATCTTGCCGGTGATCGCCGTTTGTACAGCGTCTCGTTGTTCATCTGAAAG
>JAAEPW010000897.1 GCA_024232355.1 Chloroflexota bacterium
CAGTAGCCCTGTTGTCATTAGTGTGCGCCAATTGATCAGCCATTTGTAGACCATTGTAACCTCCTCGCGCTAGGTTACTACAGGTTTATGATTTTGTTAAGGTCCCTAGTTCAATTTTGCGAAATTTTGGTGACGGTATCTAATTTTCTACCTCAAATCGCCCTTGGGACGAGGGCCAGAGCCTTGGAAAGCTAGAACTGAACAGCCTGGCATCCTGGTAGACAGTATGTAGGGATAACTCGTAGCTAGCACAGCCATAGCCGCCATTGCGGACCGGGTCGCACCCCATCTAGAATTCTCCGGCTGGGACGAGGACCATATCATCAAGGACCAAGCGGTCTGCACGCATCACTAATGGTAGAAATGCGTCATAGGGCCGAAAAGCTTCATTTGTGACTGCTTCTGACCATATACAGTCACCGAGCGTTCCACTGACCAGATAAACGCAAGCGTGGTTGCTAATATCCACCGTCCAGCCCACCGTGCCAGGGACACCCACGCGCACGACAAAGCTAACCGTTATCCAGTTGGATGATGTCATCGCCAGCGTGCCAGCGATGATGCCCGCACTGTGTGTTATACCCGCGGGTTGCTCCACAAAACGCGAAAAAGCTGTGTCTGTCAGTGGATCACCAAGAACAACCTGAACACCCATCGCGGCCGAGATAACAAGCGTGTAGGTAAGCTCATTACCATACATCACTGACCCTTGTGGCGCGACCGTCTTGATGATGCCAACTGGGGGCGCCGTTGCCTGCACCTTGGCTACAAAGGCGTCGTAGGAACCACCGTTGTACGTCAGGTCTGGCCCCACCGTGGCGGGGAAGGTAGCTTCTTTGGACTGCGTAGAGCCCGTGACATAAGTATTGCCCGCCCCATCTACTGCGATGCCACTGCCATAGTCGTAGCCCGAGCCGCCAATGTAGCCGCAGTAGACGAGCGACGTTCCATCACTTTCAACCTTGGTCACAAAGGCGTCGTGGGAGCCACCGTTGTAGGTCAGGTCCGGCCCTACTGTGACAGGGAAGGTGGCTTCGCTCGAGTTGCTCCGGCCTGTGACGTAGACGTAGCCTGCCCCATCCACTGCAATGCCATAACCCTCGTCGTAGCCTGAGCCGCCGATGTAGCCGCAGTAGAGGAGTGATGTCCCGTCGCTTGCCACCTTGGCTATGAAGGCATCATCGTTATAGGTCAGGTCTTGATCGCCGTTGTAGGTCAGGTCTGGTCCCACCGTGACGGGGAAGGTGGCTTCGCTGGAGTTGGTCTGACCTGTGACGTAGGCATTGCCCAACCCGTCCACTGCGATGTACCTGCCATAGTCGTCGTGTGAGCCGCCGATGTAGCCGCAGTAGAGGAGTGATGTCCCGTCGCTTGCCACCTTGGCTACAAAAGCGTCAGAACTGCCGTTATAGGTCAGATCCGGCCCCACCGTGACGGGAAAGGTGGCTTCACTGGAACTGGTCGAGCCCGTGACGTAGGCATTGCCCGCCCCATCCACTTTGATGCCATAGCCAGAGTCGTAACCTGAGCCGCCAATGTAGCCCGCGTAGACCAGCGACGTTCCATCGGTTCCAACCTTGACCACAAAGGCGTCGTAGACGCCACTGTTGTAGGTCAGATCTGGCCCCATCGTGACAGGGAAGGTCGCTTCGCTGGAGTTGGTATTGCCTATGAGGAGGACATTGCCTGCCCCGTCCACGGCGATGCCACGGCCATAGTCGCCGTCTGAGCCACCAATGTAGCCGCAGTAGACTAGCGACGTTCCATCGCTTTTCACCTTGGCCACAAAAGCGTCAGAGGTGCCATTGTGGGTCAGATCCGGCCCCACTGTGACAGGAAAGGTGGCTTCGCTGGACCAGGTAGAGCCCGTGATATAGGCATCACCCACCCCATCCACGGCGATGCCATAACCATATTCGTAGCCTGAGCCACCAATGTAACCTGCGTAGACCAAGGCGGAACCAGTCGCGTTGACCTTGGCCACAAAAGCGTCGTAGGAGCCGCCGTTGTGAGTCAGGTCTGGCCCTACCGTGACGGGGAAGGTGGCTTCGCTGGAGTCGGTCCGGCCCGTGACATAGACGTAGCCTTCCTCATCCACTGCAATACCATAACCCTCGTCGTAGCCTGAGCCGCCGATATAGCCGCAATAGACCAAGACGGTGGGGTCGAGGATGAGGGGATGGGCGAGATCGTAGGGGCCAACGGAAAAACCGAATTGTACATTGTGCATTGTGAATGGCAAATCGGAAGGTTGAGATTCATTGTTCGCTAGTTGGTAAGCCATCTCTACCGGCACTCGTCGACCATTTATCTCCTGGTAGGCCACGGGGGTGTTATCAGTAAAGCCGCCTACGGGCGTGCTCACTTCCAGTTGTCCTGCAGCGTTGAGTGTCACATCTGTCGCGCCGCGATAGGCCAAGCGAATTTGCGCTGGGTCTGTGCCTGGGTGAACGATAAACTCGTACTTGAGTTGGTTGACAGTGCCATAGTAGACTAGATCAATCCCTGGCCACAGGTCAGTGTACACAATGCGGCTGTAGGTCGGCAGGCCAGCGTGCCATTCGTCGGGTGTTCCCTCAAAATAAGAAACGACGGCCTCGGTCTGCTTCTGTCCAATGGGGCGGATGTCAGGATTGGCGTTCACAAAGTCCAGTTTGACGACCCAACGCTTGGTTTTGGATAGTGGATCGGGCACTTGTCCTGGACTTTGTCGCTCATCTTGAGCTTTGTCAAAGGGAAGGATTGTGGACTCGGGAGGGCGGTGCTCGGCATCTAGTGGATGGTGAGCGGTTGTCTCGAATTGATGATCGGTCAAAGTAAAAGTGACACCCTCGGAAGTAAAATAGATCGTCTTGTCACTGCCCTGGATATAATATGCTACACGCTTGTCCAGTTGGCCCTGATTCTCCACAAAGTAGAGCGGCAGTTGACCAAAACTTTCTTCAAAACGAGATTGTGTCGTGTGATCACTCGGTTCGGTGGGAGCAGAAGCAAGGATAGGCAATGGCTCCGCAGTGGCCTCGTCTGGCAATATCGGGACTGCCGATCTCGGTTGGGCTCTGGATACCGGTACGCCGCCTAACATAATGAGCATCACAACAAAAATAAGACTCGACAAATTGAACAAGTGTGATTGGATCATTTTCTCCTTTCGCTGGTTAAACTATGATGGCTAGGTTCTTTGGGATTCTGCATGGCGCTCCATCTTGAGGTTCTGTCGGGGATGTGCCACGGGGATGCAGTTCTGGAATTCCATCAATGTGTGTTTTGTAGCAGGTTCTCATTGGGTAAAACGTTTTTTGTACTAAAAGTCACTGTTTGTGGTTGGCACAATTATAACAGGTCTACGTGCTACAGGCAAAAAAGAGGGATGGTTCCCCAAGCTGTGATAAAAGGCAGAGATAATTGTGGCTTGGGTAGGTCTACAGTCGAGAAGAAATCCGTGGCACCAAAGTCGTCCAGGTTGGTCTCGGCGCGCTGCATAGCGTTGGTACCCTGTTAGTGTGCCCTGTTCCACAGAAAGTCCAAGTAGGAGGTCAATGGCATGACCGTGTTTTTTGACGAAACGTTGCAATCGTCGGACCAGCCTTTGCACACTGGTCGTCTGGATGATAACGGTGGGATCCTCAAACAGGGAGATGACACTTTCTAACATCAGAACGCGGACACTTTCGTGGCCCGGAGAAAATACTTTGAGTACTGTGTCCAGCATTGGCTGCAGCCGTTTGCGCAAAACCGGCGTTTGAGTTTGTGTTGCTTCTTGCGCTCTTTCAGTGGCAATCTTGGGCACATCCAAGGTGATTTCACGCACGGCATCACTGAAGAGTCGGACGATATGCTGAATGAGATGCACCCGGTCGCGCAGATGGGTCAAGTTCAATCCCGTCACTCGCATGAACTTGTTGTACATCACATTGAGATCGGTCACAAAGTAGTCCGGACGAAAGTGTTCACCGACGGTCTCTCGCAATTGAGCCGGAATGTCCCCCGCTTTTCGTGTCACACAGCGCACTCTGAATTAAACCATGCTCGCAGATCGTAACCCCCAAGCTGTAGGCACGACGGGCCATCTTGGGAAAGGTCTCGTCAAACATCAAAAAACGCGCAACTGCCTACCGACACTGACTCAATCGGTCCAGAGCAGCTTCCGCTCGCTTTCCCACTCGGCAAGTCAATCGCTGGATATGACTTGTCTTCGTGACCTTGCCCCACATTCCGAACACACAATCGGATATTCCTCTTTAGGCTGTTTCACCGTAGCGTTCACTTCTTTCGGTTTCGGTCCTCGTTTCTGATCATCCAGCACTTCTGGCAATGACTTTTTCAACTCGTTCAAATCGTAGCGCAAGGCGCTAGCCGCCACTCTTACATCTTGCGCCGCCTTTTCAACATTGATTTGATCGAGCCGTCTTGACCAACTCGACTTTCTCATCGATTTCGCGTTTTCTGCCTGCCATTGGGTTGTCTCCTGGTTCATTTGTTGTTGCCGTCAATTTCGATAGTCCCCCTCTTGAGTGTTGTTGACAGATGAAGTAAAATAGTAGCAGAGATAACAGACAGAAGGGAGGCGCGAATTATGTCACAGCTTGCTCAAGTAGGTGATTTTTGTCCGAACTCAGATTGTGACGATTATGGAAA
>JAAEPW010000898.1 GCA_024232355.1 Chloroflexota bacterium
CAGTAGCCCTGTTGTCATTAGTGTGCGCCAATTGATCAGCCATTTGTAGACCATTGTAACCTCCTCGCGCTAGGTTACTACAGGTTTATGATTTTGTTAAGGTCCCTAGTTCAATTTTGCGAAATTTTGGTGACGGTATCGTGTGCAGGCCCGGGGTGCTCGGGACGGGCGGCCACTGGCGCAGGACCAGGGGTAGGAAAACTGATTTGGGGGCAACAATATGCCTGGTTTTCACCTCGTCATCTGTTCCACATGGTCCGTTGACTATGAGCGTAATAGTGTACGTACCCACACTCGCATAGGTATGGGTCGGGTGTTGATCGGTGCTGGTCAACGTATCGCCAAAGCTCCACAAGCTGTCCGTATAGTCCCCAACCGTGGTGTTCGTAAAGACCACCGTCAACGGGTCCCTGCCTGCGACCGCCGAGGCCGTAAACTCTGCCATATAATGACACGCATCCACCTGGCGCAATGCCAACAATGTCTCCAGGTTATCAAAAGCTGATGACCCAATGCTGCCATAAAGAGGATCATCTGACTCGATGACCATCTTGGGCCACAGTTTCTCTGTGATCACCTGGCGGGCAAATGTGTGATCGCCATACCCGGCTGCCAATTCGACCAAGTTAGCCATAATAGAGATGCTGTTATCCGCTTGCTCGCTCAACCGATTACCGGTGCAAGGATCATAGTATGCGGCAATGGTCGGAGTAGAAGAAATGTGCGCGGTATACTCGGCTTTGTACCAGTCCAGTATTTGCCGTCCCGTATTCCAAAGGTCGGTATCCTCGCTTTCTTTGGCGTAAACGCCAATCCGCCGAGCCAGATCGAGCGCCGTCAATGACGAGATACCATCTCCATATACTTGAAATTCCCACAACGAATATCCCCACTCTGTCCCCCTACTTGTACCGTGCATACGGATGTGCCGAGTCGTCGTTAATGGAAAGTGAATCTCGTGGATAACAAGGTCGGTGTCATTGCTTTCACCGTTCGATTCGGTGTAGACAGGCGTCCAAGTTATCCCATCGTCTGACACGTCGATAGTATAAGCCTCACCGTAGGCTCTTTCCCATTTCAGAACGATGTGATCCACCGCTATGGGCTGACTGAATTCCAAAGCGATCCACTGGTCATCGCTATGTAGTGATGACCACCGAGTATTACCATCACAATCGATGACGTTGTCAGGCACAAACCCGCTTTCATTAGAAGAAGCTGTTACTGCGATATCTTGGTCACAAGACAAATTGGGCGTTGAAATCTCACCATAATGAAAATGCTGCTCGAGATCGTACATGGCGAAAGGCAAGCGGGTGTCACAGTACCGCACACTGTCTGCTATCATAAAAGTAGTATGGCTGAGCACCTGATTGTAAAAGTCAAAAGGCCAAAAGGCAACGAGATCATAACTCGAGGCGTAGGCCAGTTCCCATGTCAGCGTAATGGTCATCACGCGACTCGGATTCGTTGGAGTGATAACCAACCATTGAGGGGCAAGCTGTCCATTGTTTGGTTGTTCGCTGCTCCAACGAGAGGCAGCAGAGACAATGCCATCTAGCGCTTTGTCGCAAGTGCAAGTAGAACAGTTCTCATCATTCTGGTACGATGATGCGGCGCAGTCGGCATTCAACAACAAGTTGCTGTCAGTGAATGGATTGTAGGCTTTGACCTCGTAGAGCGAGTAGCCCCATATAGTGCCGCGTTGTGTCATATCAATACGGATGGACTCTACAGCCTGAAGTGGGATCGTGATAATCTCGGTGTACCCCGTTCCCTCCGTCGTTTGGTAGAGAGGGTGAGGTTCTTGCCCCAGTTGAGCGGCATAGTGCCAGCCCATCAGGTTGTTGTCACTTGCGCGGGTTTGGGTTACAGTGTCATAGCCGCTCCAGTCATCTTGCCAGCCAAAGTGGGATCGCATCAGGTAATCGTCAAATTCCGCCAATGTGCCGGGGTCCTCAAAGGCACCAGTGGCACGTGGGTCAAAGTCGGTCGCACCCATCAGCCCCCATGCCAGACAGTTGGCAAACAAGCGATATTTATCCCTGGCGCCGGGAAACTGTTGTTCGGCAATGGATAACGCCTCTAGCCAGCGATTTTGCTCTTTCGGAATAGTCGCATACCCATTGCTGCCTTTTTTAGTGCCATTGGGGAGCAATTCTCGATGCAGCAGGCAGAGATTGGGTGAGGCAAGATAGTAGGAGGATTCTCTCATGTCAGACATCGGCGCACCGGTTCCTCCAATCTCTGCCGGAGCCGCTATGTCAAAGAGATAATCAAAAGTGGTCTGATCCCCAACGAGGGCAGCATAAAGGGCCAGCATACTGATTGATTCGCCATCCACTGACTGACTCTCCCCATAGTCCCGCATAGGTGCATGATCCATATGACCCGGCAGACGCGGATTGGACCATTGGGTGAGCAGCCCAGCAGGATAGATACCGGTCGCAAAGTAGCATAGGCCGCGCTCCATCACATCGGTCAGTGTGTCACAAACAGTCGTTCCCCTCAACATCAGGCTCCGTCCAAAAGTATTCGCATTGCCGTCGCCATCCCAAGACAGCTTGGAGAACTCGGTGCCGGGATCATCATACGGAGCGCCGGGATTGCCATCGTGGTCCACCGACACAAAGTCGGTTGGCATCACGTCATCCGCATTGGCCGTAATGTGCAGTTCCGACCATCGGATACGCATCTCGACTGTGAAACCACAATCTATGTCGTTCGAGTTGTTCAGAGTGGTGCAAGCTGGGACATACAGTGCCCGATCGCACACGCCCTCTCCCGTGCCCCCAGCGTCCTGTCTGCATCGAAACGCGCCGTTGACAAAGATAGCCGAGACGCTATCACCGTTCCAATCAAATGTAGAGGTCTCAACCTGCGTGTCGCTTATCACAAAGCCGACGTACACATAATCCTGATCCCAAAGAGCACGCACTGTGGCCGATGTTCCGTCAGTCTGTGAGATGTGGGTAGCATAGGTGAAAGAAATGGCGCTTTGCCAGATCAATTCATTCATATCACCATCCACGGTGATGGCCCCAGTTGCCGGGAGAACTTTCAAGTTCTTCATAGAGGGCACAAACTGCCCCGAGCTATAGTCACACTCGGCGGGGTTGGTTCCATCGCTGATTTGACCATAGACATAGTAACTGCCCACCGGCAACGTTGTGGGCAATGTCCAGGTGTAAACATCGATCGCACTGTTCTCAGACAAGCCGTCCACGATTAGCGTTCCATCACAACCCGCATCGTTTGTATCATAATACAGTCCAATCGTGGCATCATCATCCGGATCGTAATCCTGCCAGGAGATAGCGAGTTGTCCCTCAGAAGGCACCAACTCGTGACCATAGGGTGGTTTGCTTAGCGCCAGCAACGGCGAGGCATTGGTCGGGGTCAAAGCTGCAGAGGTCGTAAAAGTATAGGCACCCGTCATTATGTCACCAGTTCGAACGACAAAGGTGTATGGGGTCGTGGGAAACAGGTTGGTCAGGGTCAGTCGGTGGGTTGTGGTGATGGTCGCGTCAGTTATTCGGCGGCGGTCAATCAAGCCCCAATCCGCTTCGTGTTTATGCAAGAGCTTGAAATAGCTCCAGCCGTAAACTCGCGCGTCCTGATCGAGATAGTGGCGCAAAGTATCAATAGCCCTAACCTTAGCCCAACTATCGGCAACGACACCGTTTCTCTGCTCAGAGTTGTCATAGCTGGCGGCGGGGGCGAACCCGGTTGAATCCAGCACCAGTGGTTTGTGCAGGGCTGCCAGGTTGTTTTCGATCCATGCTTTGTCCAAATAGTAATCGAACTGATCCTTGCAAATCAGCATAGTCGCTGAATAACTGGCTGTAGGCGTAACGGTACACCCAAATGGTGCATTTTCCGCATGCTGAACATAGATGACCACTGAAACACCATCGACCAGATCGCCGACTGATGCTTGAGGCAACTCGTCCCGCCAACCATAGTAAGTGTTGGCATACACAGTCGCCCCAGGCACCTTAGTTTTTAGTGCATTGTAACAATAGGCTACATAGTCTCGTTGCCGCTCAATGGTCGGGGTAGGGACGTTGGGGTCATCGAGAGGAATGTTGATGAGGAAATAGAAAAGACGGTCTGGATGATCTCTAAAATATGAGAAATACGCATCATAGTGCTCCAAAATGGTATCACAGTTCTGAAAGGTCCAATCAAAGGGAAATGCATCGAAAGATGATGGGTACCACTCCAGACGGAAAGTAATTTGCAACCCTTGCGCGGCAGCCGCGTCCAGGGCTATCTGATCCCACGGGTGGATTGTGGGCGTAGCAGGCTCAGTGGGATAGAGTACGATAGCATTGAAATTGGCAGCCGCAATGGCCTCGACATCGCCAATGATCGTATCTGTCACCAAGTCACGATCGACCCAGTCCAAATAGGCGCTGTATTCGCCGGGGGCATAAGCCACTCCCCGGAAAGTTTGACTGATAGGCTGATAACTGGGAAAGACTGAGAGAATAGCACTGTCCAGGTCAAGATAGGATTCTTCGGCCAGATCCGTTTGCCACGAGATCAAGGCAGTCATCGAAGTGATGTTTGAGACAGAGATATTTGACATCGGGAGCACAACGGTTGAGGTCTGGGTGTAGATGCCCGTAGCGCCCTCTTCAGTCGTGACTTGCACCACGTTGGTCAGTAGCCCGGTATAGTCCGTCTCCACAGTGACAACGACCGTCTCTGTCCAAATATCACTGGGCATAAGGATAACGGGAGTCCAGGTGACTATATCGCCGGGCAGGATTAGTGTCCCACCAGATGTCCCGCCACGCGCAATGTGATCAGGCAGTGTGTCGGTGACGGTAGCAGTGAGGGTCACGCTACCGGTGTTGGTGACATAGATGGTATAAGTCAGTTGCGCTCCCGCCTGCACCAAGTCAGGAGTGGCCTGCTTGCTGACAGTCAGCGAGGGATAGTTTGGTATCCGGGTGATGGCCTTTTGGACAATCTCGTCTAGTTTCTGTATATGGCGATTCCCTGATGCTCCACCAGAGGCTGAGGCTACTATGATGGATACAGCCAAGGCAATCAGAACTGTGGAGATCGTCGCAATCAACGATCGAAACGTCGCACGATGCCGGGACACTAGGCTTTTCCCTCAACCAGCACAGGCGTCAGGTTTTCGGGAATATTTTGCAACATGACTTGCACACGTCCCAGCTCGTATGCTTCCTTTGCGGAACGACCTGCGCCCAACGCCTGGTAAAAACCAACGGAAAAGGCAATAGCGGCCTTATCACCTATGGCTTGGTGCATGCCGATGACGAAACGGACATGTTCGGCAATAGCATTTGCCTGAATTTCAGAATAACAGGAATTCAGAATGACACAGTTCACGCAATTGGCAAATTGCTCAAACAACGCGGCGAGTGCAGCAGGCTGAATAGGATGAATCTCACCTGTTTGACTCTCAAAACACAACTCCCCACTTCTCGTACCATGACCGGAGAAATGAACAATATGCGGTTGCACGTCGAGTAGAGCTTGGCTGAGATCCTGAGGTCGTACAGCAAACCGTTGCTCCAATTTGAAACGGTTGCGCAGCTTGGCCAATTGAAGTTTCTCCTGGATTTCTCGCAACTCTTCACCCAATCGTAGTCGGACCGTACCATCGGGTTCGGCGGCCAGAAACAATATGGAAATGCCGTCAATTGCAGGCATCACAGGTTTGCTGAGGTAAATGTTGATATTGTCATAGTATGGTTGATATTTTTCCTCAAACCATTCTGGTGGGGATTGGCGTTGCAATCCACCCGTATCGTTGAAAGGATACCCACTTTGAATATACCCCTTTACTTTTTTGTAGAAACCGCCTGGAAAGTTGGGACCAGAGGACGCCAGGTTGTATGACTTGGTCAGGCATTTCCTGGCAAGTTCTAGTTTTCCAATGCGATGACAGATATCAGCCAAAAGCGTCCAAGACCGTTGATAATTGGGGGCAGCCTCGATTGCCTCACAGACATATTGCAGCGCATGGCCCAAAGGGTGCCAATCCCATTGGCCATATCGTGCCAGTTTTTCTCCCCACTCTCGGACCTTTGTTCTCACATTATCTATTTTTTTGTCGGCGAGTATTTGTTTGTCGGTCATTGTAATCATTCCATTCAAAACGCTAGCATTTAGGCCCTGATTGTCACGTTCATGATATTGTAACTTGACTCAAAAGTCAAAGCTCCCTCTCCTGGCGTGACAAATGCTCCGCGTGGGAGTGGTAGAAAAGCAGACTGATGATGTCTGCCGTGTCGTAGATTGGCAATTACTCTCTCCATACCACGAGGTATGAAGAGAGTACACGTATGCCCAGCCCACGTAGGCTGCGGACAGCAAGCAACCGTTTGTTTGTTGTCCATTGCCTGTTTGTGTGATCACCGTCTCGTCATCTTGGCGAGGCGTGGTTTTTGTGGGTTAGCAAGGTTCGTTGATCGTTTTACTCGATTTTGCGAGATGAAAACGCTCGCATCATAGCACTTTGAAGGAGGTTGATATGAACAATTTCAATGTACTCACCACGCCCACTTTTAGCGACTTTGTCGCCGAGGTGGACGGAGACCCTGTGGCTGCCGTCACCTTGTTGCCCGACTCGGCGGATCGGACGGTGGAGGTGAATAATGACTGAACGAGAAGCAAAGCGTTACGTCGCGGCTCAACTGGCGTACCTGGCCCTCGATCATCAGCAAGCAACAGAAGAATGCCCGAACCTGGTCGAAAACACCGAGAGCGCCATCCGTAACCTGCACGACGCGGCGATCGTTCTCGGTCTCAAAGACGAGTTCGAAATGTCTTGTGCTTTTCTCGGCGTGACAATTTCCGCTCGATAGAAGGAGGTCAAAACGTATGAACGAAAACAGTATCTACAAAATCCCCGCTCGGAATCTGGGGACATTGCAGAAAAAGATCGAGCAGCTCACCCGTCGGGCTGCCAAGCTCGGCACCCCTGCCGTGGGAATGGAGATCCTCAAGGACTATGAGGACATCAAAAACGACGACGGAACCGTGGCCCGACTCTACCAGGTGCGTGTCAGCGGCGAGGCTCCGCGTATCAATGGCTGGCGATTTGTCGCCAAGCTACAACACCTGGGAGATAGCAATATCGTTCGCGCTGTTCCCAGCGAGACCGTGCCGGAACGATTCCGCACGGTTGATCCGTGGTGTGACCACTGCAATATGCACCGCAATCGCAAGGATACTTTTGTGGTGGCCAAGGGCGACGAGTACAAGCAGGTGGGCAGTTCTTGTCTATCTGACTTTACCGGGCACCAAAGCCCCGATGCCGCTGCCCAGACCGCCGAGTATCTGATCCAAGCCGACGAACTTTGCAACGAGGCCGGGAACGATGATTGGCTGGGTAGTGGGGGGAGAGGTGGGCCTTTCCTGATTCAGATCGAGACCTACCTGGCCTACGTCTCCGCCGATGCCCGCCTCAACGGCTGGATACCACGCGATCAGATGGGGGCTACCGCCGATTGTGCTCTCTCCGCGATGCTGAACCAGGGCAAGAATGGTCAAACGAGCGACTTGGAACCAATCGAGCGTGATTGGAAGAAAGCGCAAAAAGCGCTGGCCTGGGCACGCGAGGAACTGGCTACCCGTGACCACCTCAGCGATTACGAGTGGAATCTCGTCCGGGTGTGTGAGAGCGACGTGATCGAGGCCAGCTGGATCGGGTACGCTGCCAGCCTCATTCCCGCCTACACGCGGGCGATGAATCGGCAGACGGAGCGAGAGTCTCAAGCAGAGAGTCAGTACGTCGGCACGGTCGGCCAACGACAACACTTTGACGGTCTGACCGTCACCACCATCATTCCCATCGATGGCAAGTACGGGGTGACTAACCTGCACAAGTTTCGAGACCCCGCTGGCAATGTCTTGGTCTGGTTCGCGTCCAACGCAGAACTGGAACACGGTCTGAGTTACGCAGGCAAGGCCACGGTCAAGGCCCACGACGAGTACCAAAACGTGCGCCAGACTGTGCTCACCCGTTGCAGATTTGAGGCTATCAATGGCGATCAACAGGCATTACGGGTTCCAGAGATCGTGACCCTGGACGATGCGGTGGATTTCCTCGGCCTGCAAGGATGGTCCACCGAGAGGAGCAATGGTTCGTATCTCCTTACCCCGCCCATCATTGGCTCTGAAACCCAGATGGTAGCAGTGGCCGACGTCATTGCCAAGGCACGGGA
>JAAEPW010000899.1 GCA_024232355.1 Chloroflexota bacterium
ATCCTCGTCCACCTTTGCCCCAAGCCAGCAGGTGATGCCGATTTGCAGGTTGGTAGCGGAGAGTTGGAGACGCCCACCGTCTGTGGACAGCAGCACGTGGGTAAGCGCCGGTAAACTCGACTGTGACGCCACCGCTCGCCCAACGACTGCCAAGCCCTTGTTCAAAGTTTCTCGTAAACACGTGATTTTCATTTTGATAGCCTCCTTTTATGCTATTTTGAGCCGGATGAGTGTAATTTCGTTCATCTGTTGATTGCTCCTTGTCTGTTCATTTGCACCTCCGTTTTTGTGTCCATAGGGGAACTTGGTTCCCAAACGAGTAGAAACTGTCAACGAAAATCGGTCTGACCAATGCAAAAATCACACCTCACAGTATAGTGAGGTGGTGATTACGTAAAACGTTTGATCGGATAAAGATATGATTGGGATAATTTCAGTGTCAAGGGGTTGACAATTGTGTCAGTATTGTTGTGATGCTATAATTTAGGTAGCCTACTTGTCCATAGCACAATCGTGATAAATATGACCCCAGTTATGTAAGACCAAGGAGCATTCCTGATGACGACACCTGAAGAGCAGGCCGCACACCTGGAAGCGGCCATTGCTCAATTAGAAGCTCAACGTGCTACCCTGGGCGATGCGGTGGTGGACGCAATGATAGCCGCTGCGCGCAAAGAATTAACCGCACTGGATGAAACACCAGCTTCAACACAGGCGCTAGAAGGCGAGCGTAAACTCGTTACCATCATGTTCGCCGACATCTCTGGCTTTACGGCTATGGCCGAGACAATGGATCCTGAAGCTGTGCGCGATTTGATGAACGCTTGCTTTGAGCGATTGGTACCCGTCGTGGAGAAATATGAAGGCACGGTAGACAAATTCATTGGCGACGAGATCATGGCGCTCTTTGGCGCACCGTTGGCACACGAGAACGATCCCGAGCGAGCCTTACGTGCGGCGCTGGAGATGATGGACGCGCTGATCGAGTTCAACGCGGAGCGGTCCACCGATTTGGGGTTGCACTTTGGCATCAACACTGGACTGGTCATTGCTGGGGGTCTCGGTACGCGCGGGCGACAAGAGTATTCGGTGATGGGCGATGCGGTCAACCTGGCGGCGCGGCTGGAGGATGCTTCAAAGCGTGGCGAAATCTTTGTTGGGCCAGATACATACCGTTTGACTGCACCGCTATTCGAGTTTGAAGTGTTGGAGCCGATCCAGGTCAAGGGAAAGGTTGAGCCACTACAGATCTATCGCTTGGTGGGGCTAAAGACAGAGCCGGGACATGTGCGCGGTCTAGAAACTAAGGGGATCAGTTCTCCCCTCGTCGGGCGTGATACTGAATTTATGGCACTCAATGCTTGCATAGAGCGGTTGATGAATGGACAGGGTGGCATAGTTTCAGTCATTGGGGAAGCCGGTGTGGGAAAATCCCGATTGATGGCAGAAATTCGTGACACCGCAAGTGCGATACCTCTGACCTGGCTTGAAGGTCGCACCCTTTCCTTCGGTCAGACGATTAGCTATTGGCGATACCGTCACCAAAATTTCGCAAAATTGAACTAGGGACCTTAACAAAATCATAAACCTGTAGTAACCTAGCGCGAGGAGGTTACAATGGTCTACAAATGGCTGATCAATTGGCGCACACTAATGACAACAGGGCTACTG
>JAAEPW010000900.1 GCA_024232355.1 Chloroflexota bacterium
TCTTCTTGGGAAGCATGCCCCAGCCTACGGTGGGGCGTGTGGAGGCGGGAGCCGTCGGTACGCGGCTACAGGCCGGCCATCTCAGGGAGGTGGCTCATTTTTGCCAAGCACAGGTGGCTCAATTCTGGCAAGCGCTGAAGCGAAATATGTCGAGAAGTTGCCGCTTTGATTGTATACCCAGGCATTGAGCACCCTGCTGCGCCGAAGAAACCATGATGATACCGTTTGATGGAAAATGAATTTTGACAGAAAGCGATGTTCTTTAGTCATCTTTGAGTGAAGCGAAATTAACCACAGGGGTTTCATCCACAACAATAAAAGGCACAGCGCCGAATGTAGAAGCGTAAGTGCCAGCCAACCCCCCAGCACAGTTTTAATCCATCCGCCATATCGGCGCGCGTCCTTCGCTATTGCGGTAAGGTCGAAAATATTTAATGCGTGGTTGAATGTTACTCCTGTTCGTATTCCTCCAGTCATCTCTTGGTGGGTGACGTTGTCCACTAGATGCCTATTGCTTGGATTGTTGGAATGACATTCTGGGGGACCAATAGAGAATGGGCCGCAAAGAACCAGCCAAGATGTAAGAATTACACAGTCTGCATGCAGCATTTACTGCTCTCCTTTAAATATGTGATACCGCGTGCACGGATCTCGGCGTCTTCTCTTCATACTTACTCGATCGCCGATCCTGCCACGGAACTGTCTGGGTACGAAGGGGTGCGCCGAGGTGCTACAGAGGCGCTTTGTGAGGGCGCGGTCGACCGGTTGCGCCCAGATAGAACCAGGTTGAACGAAACCGTTTCAGCGCCGTAGTGACTCATCCGTTGGTCAAGGCGGGAGAACGGCTGCTCCTCTATAGGTCGAGTCCATGAAATTCGAAGCGTTCGTGCACGCTGTTCGAGCGCTTGAAGGAGCATGTCATACCAGTCGGAATTCTGATGGCTTACCCACTGCCAACGGCGCAGGCGTTCTGGTACGGTGGTATCGTCCAGTCTCAGCGGGATGATGAAGATTGCGCCGTCCGGCTGCTCGTCGGCAACGTCTAACGCTAGTCGTAACTCCTTCTGGACGTAGCCAGCTCGGCTCACGGATGCTGCGGAGAGACATACAACAACTGCGTGTGTCTCTCGTACAGCCTTTATGATCTCAAGATCCCAATCTTCACCTGGTAGTAGATTCACCTCGTCCAACCAAGCTGCCACACCATCGTCCGTTAACCTGTAGTAGAGGTCTCGGACGACCTTCTTGTCGCGTGAAGAATGACAGAGAAAAACCTTCAACATACTATACATTCCCGCTGCACTAACGCTTATCACTTGAGCGGCGCGCTGAGCGTCCGTTCGAAGTGTGGGTTAGCTGCAGATCCATCCCAGACTTGGGCGGGAGGGGATCCCGGATCGCCTTGAGCCGCCGTCTTCGTTCTATAGGAAGCGGTACCCGACTCGCGGTGCCGTCAGCCGGCCGGAGCGGTCCATCGCCGTGTGGGCCCCGGGCGTTGGGCTCTGAGGCCCGAAGCAGATCCAGCTTCTGATGTTCGGATCGGTTCATCGTCGCTTCCAGCGACCGGTTGGCAGTCATAACCGTCGAAGAGTACCGGGTTTCGCCGGCCGTGGCAAGTGCGGCTGCAAGCAAGGGCTGCGAGACTGTCACTGGGGCAGTTCGCAGAGCCGGTCGACTGAGCTGTCGGGCAACGGAGGGCTGCGCCCAGAACCGCATCGTCGCTCCCCGACTTCAGCGCTTGCCAGAATTGAGCCACCTGTGCTTGGCAAAAATGAGCCACCTCCCTGAGATGGCCGGCCTGTAGCCGCGTACCGACGGCTCCCGCCTCCACACGCCCCACCGTAGGCTGGGGCATGCTTCCCAAGAAGA
>JAAEPW010000901.1 GCA_024232355.1 Chloroflexota bacterium
AGGTTCGAAACCAACTGGCCAAGCAGTGAGAGTGTGTGAGCTAGCTTCACTGCTGTCGACAGTATGCTGGCCATCAGCTTGAAGAAACGTGCGCCTTTGGTGCTCGGTTGCAGTCGGTCGAGGATGCTGCTGCAAAGAGGCGTCATCACCCCAGTGGTCAGTACGACGATTAAAGCCGATAGCGCATCTGACAGTTTGATGCTCATGAGTCAGCGGAGTCATATCGGATTGTGGGTTAACCAAATACGGGATAGGTGTACCATTGTCCGTTGGCTCAGCCGAAGCAAATGTAGCTGCATCTTCTCTCAATTCGCGTTGGCCTGGCGCAATTTCTCGGCAAGACTCGCATTGTGTCTGCTCAGTCAGGCGATGCCCCAGCACCATAGACGTGGGCGGGGTCATCACGAACGCAGTGCGTGGCGGCCTGCCAAGGTTAAGTTCTCTGGCTCGGCAGCTATCCCCAGCCCAAACCGAGGGCGCCGGTCCTGAATCCATGGCCTGTCATTTAGCAGTGCCTCCAGTGGGCGGCTGACTAGGAGACACATGGATCGGGACTTCGGTCTTTGACTTAGCCCCCAGGCTACGCGTCGATGTTGCCTGCTGCGGGTACTGAAAAGTAGAAATACCCGGCAGCGCAAACATCGTCGCTCGCTGTCCAAATGGGCCACCTCGCTTCTGACTACGTGGTCGGTGACTGCGACGGCGTGGGTCACGCCTAGGAGTAGAGACACTCTTGTGCTGACTGCTCAACTCACTATCGGAGCGGCGTCGCTGAGAACCAGCAGTTGGATGACGGGGTCCAATAGCCAGTTCCAGCCATTGTGCTCTACGGCTTTCACTCCCAGCTGATCCAGCAATTGATTCAGCATCCGACCCTCACGGGGCCAGCACTCCCGGTGGTCGAGCAGCCCAGC
>JAAEPW010000902.1 GCA_024232355.1 Chloroflexota bacterium
CAAACGGAAAAACAAAACACACAAATCTGAAAAACGAGACTTGGAGAAAGAACTGAAAATCATCTGGGAATCCCTGGTTGCCTCAATACGTGTGGAAGGGGTGCCAGCTTGATTTTTCATTCACGGGTATTGCCGCTAATGGTCCCGAGCCAGCGACCTCCTGGGAAAACATTATATTCTCTCGCACATTTACCACGAGTATCCTATACGCTGGCAACTCGGTGAGATGGGCCTGGGGAGGGCTTTGGTTTGCTGTGGTGGGTGTGGGGAGAGTTGCGTTGGGGTACGGGGAAGGATCGGTGAATGGCGTTGTCTGTGACCACAAACAGGGAGGGCGCTGCTGCCGGGTTGGTCTTGTTGTGGTGATTGTCGGTTTGTGGAGCAGGGAAGAATCGGTGGGGTACGTTGCCTGTGACCACAAGCGGGTGCTTGACCGTTGCAGCCGGGTTGGCCCTGTTGCGGCGATTGGCGGTTTGTGGATGGTGCCCCTTGCCCCTGCCCCATTGCTCGCCACCGCTGAAACAGAGGCGCGATCCCTTGGATCACATCGCTTTCCCCCCGTGAGAAAACCTGGTGATGAACCTTGGGCCAAGGCGATGGAATGCGGTGGGGGGAGTTGGCGGTGGGGGTTTTTGTTCCTGTGAGCACACGGGCCTGGATTGAGCGACGAGAAGATGGTAGGTGTCCACAGATTGCCACAGGAGCCATCGACCTGACCTGCTCATTGGCCCCGCCGCCGACACGGCATCAGTCCGCTCCCTCGCCGTCTCACCCTGGTCTGGCCAGGTGGTGTCATTGGCTTGTTTCCCTTGGGCCGGGGGCGGTGGAATGCGGGGTTGGCGGTGTGGTGATCGTGCGTGGCAGGGTTAGGGAGAGGAGTAGAGATGTACACAGATTACCACAGGATCTATCGGCCTGACCTGCTTCATTGCCGCCGCCGCCGCCCCAGTCCGCTCCCTTGCCGTCTCCCCCTGGTCTGCCCAGGTGGTGTCATTGACCTGTTCCCTTGGGCCGGGGGCGGTGGGATGCGGGGTGGGGAGTTGGCGGTGGACACTCTGCCATTGCTGGTGGTCGGGATTGCTGTTAGTGTATCCACA
>JAAEPW010000903.1 GCA_024232355.1 Chloroflexota bacterium
ATCGTGCACGCTTTGTCGCACGCCACCGCCGCTTGAGGCTCACGCACCGGAACTCGAAAGGCCGCTCTTGACGGCTCTCGACCCGCCGACTAAGGGAGGCGATCCTCGATATCCCAATTTCACGGAGACGCCCCGATGTGCGCGTCGCAATTGACACTGCCGAAACCGGCTCGCCGGCCCGAAAATCCGCGCTTCTCCTCCGGCTCGTGCACTAGGCAACGTACCCATAAAGTTATTTACTTGATCAGTGGGTTGTGATTCATTTTCGGCACATCAACCTTTTTGGAGCCGAAGCATGTCCCGATCAGATATGAGTGACCTTGAGTGGGAATTCATCAAATGCGTCCTGCCCAACAAAACCCGCGGCGTGAAGCGCGTCGATGATCGCAGGGTGATCGATGGCATTTTCTACGTGCTGCGGGTTGGTTGCCCGTGGCGCGATCTTCCGGATCAGTACGGTCCCTACACAACGGTGTACAACCGCTTTAACCGCTGGTCGAAAGCGGGCATTTGGGATCGGGTGATGGAGGCTGTTGCGGACGCGCACAATACGGATGTGGTGATGATTGATGGCACCAGCGTGCGGGTTCATCACTCTGCCGCAACGCTCAAAAAACGACCCCAGGCGCTGCATGGGGCGCTCAAGAGGCGGATTAACCACGAAAATCCATGCTTTGGTCAATGAAAGCGGTCTACCAATCCGGCTTGAACTGACACCGGGACAGGACCATGACGCGCCGATTTGCCGGGTGCTCCTGAACCAATTGCAGCCAGGACAATCGGTGCTGGCTGACAAGGCCTACGATGCCGACTGGATCAGAAAACTGATTTGGGAACAGGGTGCGACAGACGTCATTCCGTCCAAGTCCAACCGCAAAATGCCCAAAGCCTTTAACGCAGAGCTCTACAAACTCCGCAACCAGATCGAGCGCTTCTTTGGAAGGCTCAAAGCATCCTTCCGGCGCATCGCAACCCGATACGAAAAAACATCCAGAAATTTCATGGCAATGATAAAGCTCGCCGCCGTCAGACTATGGTGCCAGTTTTATGAGTCCGCTGCCTAGCAAGCTGAAAGTGAAAGCTAGCGGCGAGCTGTCGATGCTCGAGAAGAAGCTGATCGAAGGCCTAACCGCGCCACTCGGTATGGGTGTTCTGCCGGTGGCTACGAAGAAGTTCCCGGCCGGCACAATCTTTCTGTGCACCGGCTCGGCACCGATCGTGGACAGCGCCGGTCAGGTAGTTAAAGATCCGAGCCGCATGCGCAGTAAGCTGCTG
>JAAEPW010000904.1 GCA_024232355.1 Chloroflexota bacterium
AGGTGGTCTGCGATTCGCAGCCATAATCGTAGGCTTGATGCTGATTTCCGCGCTGCTCGTTTACGGCCTGATATGGGGTATCGTGAACCTCGGGAATTGGCTGGGCCGGGGAGGTGACGTCTACGCCTATAGCGATGGTCAATGGCAGGCAGTGCCTCACGTGCGCGGCGAACTGGACGAGATGCTCGTTTCGCCCACGGGCGTCGTCTGGATGTCCACGTCAAACGTAACCGAGTTGCACCGCATAGATTCGGAGGGCTGGCAAAGCTTTGACAAGGCTGACCTGGGCAACGCAGCACCGCGCGACCTGACCTTGGTGGGAGAAGAGATATGGGCCGTCACCCGCAATGGCGTCGTTCACTACGATGGCGTAGACTGGACGGCACACAAAGGAATATTGGCGACTCAAAACCCATCTTCCATCGCCGCCAACGAAACGGACGTGTGGGTGCTGGACAAATGGGGGCACCTGGACCACTTTGATGGAACGAGTTGGACGACGACAGACCTGGCCCCAATTCTGCCCGATGCGGGATGGAGCAACACATTTGACTCGCTACTCACGTCCGGCCACAGTTCCGAACTGGTTCTGACAGCGGATGGCTCGCTGTGGCTGGCGTGTGACGGCCTGTGGCGATTTGACGGCGCGAACTGGACAGAAATGCAACCCGGCAACGAACGTGCTGGCGACGTTGACCTGATCATGACGAACGACACTGGAACCTGGGTATGGGCTGACAGGCTGTGGCTGTGGGATGGCACAGGCTGGCGGAGCAGCGCGGAAACAGTGGCCGCCCGACCCGGATTCCCGTCGGAAGCCAGGGTGTACCAGATGAGCCGCCAGGGCGACTATGTGGCGACCGATCAGGGTGTTTTCAGAATAGTGAATGATAGATGGGAAGCGTTGCCACTGCCAGAGGGAATGTCTGTTCAGAGCAGACGTATGGCCGTATCCAACGGCTCAGTGTGGGTTGTCCTGACACGCCATCAAACGACGGCAAAAAGAATCGCTCTCTTCACTGCCGGAATTGCCCTCTATGCCGCCGTGGTCACCATCGGGCGCTTTGGCCTGGCCCTCCACGCCAGGTCCAAAAATGATGCACCAGACAAAGTTACTCAAAAAGGGAATATCCTGGTCTGGCAAGGCATACTCTACGCTTTTCTGAGCAGGTTCTTTGAAACTTTACTCCTTTTATCTCTCACAGTTGGCATCCCGATTGGCATCTATCGGATCTGGAAGGATATACCGGAGTGGTTACTTTTGTGCGTCTCCATCTTCCTTTATCGTGCTCTCCCATCTGCGGGCAAGTGGCTCCTGGCCCGTTTGCGCGGTCAAAGCACACCCGGCCAACCATCGCATTGGAAAAAACTATTCGGCAATATCATCAGCATTCTCTTTGCCGTCTGTATGACGGGCGCTATGATCTGGGTCTGGGGTTGGCTAATGGCAACCGGCAAACCCTTCTACCTCGCATTTCTCGTCATAGTGCCTGTAACTGCCCTGGCTTTTGTATTCATCAGTTGGCCAAAGTTCTGGGTTGACGCCGCCGTCAAACGTGGCGACTATGATGCCGCATTACGCCGCTTTCAATCAGTGGAAAAAGTCTGGCCGAGCTATGCTAGCCCTCAAAACTTTGCTCTCATCCTGATGCTGGCAGGACGCCACGCCGAAGCAGAGGCCAGACTGCGGGCTGGCGCACCCATTATCTCACAACAGCAACAAGAAGTCGATTCGATACAAGGATTTACGTTGACTCTGCTCAGCTATGCTCTCCTGGAGCAAGGCAAATATCGAGAGGCGATGCTCATATTTGAAGAGACAGTGAGGAAAAGCATCGAGCTTCCCAGCGCCCGTTTCCTGGGCAACCCCACCACCTACAACGGCCTGGCCGAGGTCTATTTGCGGCAAGGGATCGAGCCACGGCGAGCTTTGGAACTTTTGGATCGGGCGATAGCTATGAGGGGAAATGTATCTTCGAACAACCGCCTTTCCGGCAGCATTTATTCCTCAGAAATACTTGCAAACCGAGCCTGGGCGCTAGCTCTACAGCATCACTGCGATGAATCCAAAGAGGCTTTGGCGCAGGCATTCCAAAAAGCCTCTCGTAAACACAAGATCGAGATGTCCAGCTTGCACTATCGAGCAGGGCACGTGATGCAGTTGTGTGGATACAAGACAGAAGCCATCGAACACTGGACTTGCGCCCGGCAACTAGACCCGCAGGGACACTATGGCCGTCTAGCCGCCCAGGCTATGCGTGACCGAGGTCGTTTGCAATGAGCACCGTATGCTGACGAGCAAGCCAGCCGGTCATTTGTCGTG
>JAAEPW010000905.1 GCA_024232355.1 Chloroflexota bacterium
GCTTTTTTAATCCACTTAGGGACTTTTTTTATGCCCAGCTCGGCAATCAGGTCGGCTACCATCACGATCACGGTCTGGCTATCTTTGACGGCTCTGAATGTAGCTAATTTTTTCATTACCCACCAGTTGCGTTCGGACAGATGACCCTTTCCTGATTTTGGCGGCGGAAGGATGGCTATCATCATCAGCAGGGTCAACTCTTTTAGACTGTAATCCTTCGCAGCCCAGAAAACCTCGTTTTTCACGGGTTTGCCGCCGTGGATTTCGGAATGACACCGGGTACATAACCCGATTAGGTTCAAATCCCAATCCTCTCGCAGGTCGCCCGGGGTCTGGCTGCGCCGGATAATGTGATGATCTTCCGTCGCCCTTGCGCCGCATAATGGGCAAATCTCGTTTATAAGCATCTGTACATCCATTCTAGTTCGGCATCTAATCTGGTTATTTCCGCCGCTTCCGTTTCAATTTCAGCTAATTGCTTAGTATATCCCGCTAGAATCAGCTTAGTTTCCTCTATTTTCCGCTTGGTTTTCCGTTTTTTTAGCCTGAGCTGCCTAAGGTATACTCCATATCGCTCTTGGTTGTTGTGTAGCCAGTCCATGTCCATGCTGCGCCTCCAAATATTAAGCCCCTGCAAGTCCTTTTCCGTCGAGAAGAGGGCAGGGGCGGGTTCCCGTGAGGGAATCTCTCAAAACTGTTAACCCCTTCTCGACACCCAGAGTGTATCACAGCCCTGCCCTTGTGTCAACGCTTTTTTACGCTAAAAATGTCTGTCCTTCCGTGGCTTCATTTTCCCGTTCCGTTGCGTTTTTTATAATCTCAGCGGCTTTCATCTCGGCTTGACCGTTGGCAATCCACCATTTACAGCGTTGTTTCTGGATTTCGTGATATTCAGCGTCCCGTTCAATCCCTACAATATCAGTCCAGCCCGCTAAATGCGCCCCTATCATCTCCGACCCCGCCCCGGCAAAGGGGACTAGCAGCTTGCGGCTTTCCGGTGGAATTATCAGCGTTGCCAAGTACCTATTTAGGTCAATCGGTTTAAGCGTGGTATGTGTGTTTCGCTCTGTAACCCCGGCGGCTCGCTCGGCAAGGGATACTTTGGAGCAGTAGAAAAATCGACTGCTCAATTCCCCCGTCTGCTCGTCCAGCATCTCACCTGCGGACTTGTCTAGGATTAGATTCGCGGGGAAACGCCCGGCGTGAGTGTTGCCTTGATATTCACCGACAGCCCAGCTCCCCGCGAAGCTACCTTCGCCGTTTTGTTTGTTGTATCCCACTGTCTTGGTAATATCACTACCTATTCGTCCGCCGTCAATGTTCAGCCCGCCGCAGCCCCACTTTAGGATGTTTTCGACATAGGTTCCTTCTCTGGGTTTCTGCACTAAAAATACCTCTTCGACCGCTGGTTTTAGGGCGGTTCCGTAACCATCCCAGACCTTAGCAGCGTCCGTTGCCGGGGCGGTTATGTCCCAACTATTAACAAGGCTATCCGACCCTACATTATAGCCAGCGTGGATGTCGGGATTTGTTCGGCTTTGGATGTGTCTGTGCTTTACCTCACGCTCCGCTCCCGCCGCCTTGTCAATTGCCAGCCCAATACTCATAGATTTGGGGAAACCAGACCCATAGAGGTAAAATAGCTTATCTCGAATCTCAAAACCCGCTTCGGCGAGGTTAGTCCCCATGATATGGCTGGTTCTAGCACCGCAAAAGACTAATCCAAACGCCCCGGGCTTCAGAACCCTCAAAATCTCTTGCCAGATTTCGACACTGGGAACATCGCTATCCCATGTTCTCCCCATGAAGCTCCAGCCGTAGGGCGGATCGCAGAACAACCCGTCAAATGTGTTGCCTGGGTAGTCAATGGTCTCAACGCTGGCTAGGATGTGCTTCATACTGCGCTCCGTTCCCCGTTTTCCATCCTGATTGCCTGCCGGACACCGTCAGATTCGCAGATTTCGCCGTTGCTATACTTGCATTCTTCTAGGTTGTTCTCTTCTCGAAAATCGCATTCGTCGGTCTGGCAACAGACCAGCCCGTCAATCACCATCGCCCCGTGGGTCATGTCCACGCCCCCTCCAATATCGCCAATTTGCCCAATAATGCGGTGTCGGATTCCGCTTCCTGCTTCGCCATCTGCTTGTCAACCCACTCGCACGGTTGGTAGACCAGCGTCAATAACGGAATTAGCTTGCCGTGTTTCTCCACCATTCCAGCCGACCAGTCTTCAGGGTCAGACCAAACCCCCGCTAATGCCATTTCAAACGCCGCCCCAAAGCCGATGATGGGTTCGCCCGCTTCCTCTCGCATTTTCCATAGCTCAAACTTCCGGTCGGTTCGCTTAATTCGTCCTGACAGTCTGGTATTTTTAATCAATGCCCAGATTTTTTCATATTTAGTATGGTTCATCTTTGTACCAGTCCTTTCTGTCGTCTATATCCTCTTTCCGTCCGCTCAAATCGTCTCGTTTTGTGGTATTCCCGTTAAACTCCTGCAATCCCTTGTCAAAATGCAACCAAACCATGCCCGGAGGGACTTTTCTGGCTACAATTTCGACACAAACATCGCTATCACGCTCTTCTTCTTGATTTTGCGATAACAACAAACCCATGTCCATATCCTGTTCAATCGCACCCGACCCTTTCAGATGGTGGATTGACGGGCGTTTGTGGTCTTCCGCCGTCCGGTTCAGCTGCGCTAAGGCAACCACCGCCATGCCATTCGCCCGGGCTTCCAGTTTCAGCGTTCGTGTGATCTGCGCAATCTCTTCGTGTCGCTTTCCGCCCGCCCCGTTCATCAATTGCAGATAGTCTAATACGACTAATTTGCAACCTCGGGCGGCGTGTCTGCGCATTGCGCCGTACAATTCCCCGGCGGTGATTGCATAATCGTAGTAGATCGGCTGGTCGGCAAAGGCTTTGCCACGGTCAGCCAGCTTGGCAAGGTCAATTCGGGCGGGGTTGGCTCGTTTTTCTGCCCAATCCCAGCCCATTTTCCGGCAAATCATACGCATAAACAGCTCAGAATTAGACATTTCCAAGCTGATTGCACCAACTGGCGTTCCGTTCCCTGCGATATTGGCTAGGATGTTAGCCATTAGCGCAGTCTTTCCCTTTTTCGGGCGGGCGGCAATGATGTACAGCTCGCCAGGGAACAGCCCTGCAATCTTTGCGTCCAGCGGGGCGATTCCGGTCGGCATTGCCCCGCCCCTGCCTTCAACCATCGCCTTGACCTCATCAAACGCCGTCTTGTAAACCTCTAAGTTCGTTAGGTTTAGCTTCGTTGCTGCCTGTGATAATGCCTCGGCAATTACCAGATTCAGGTCGCCCAGCACACGGTCAGTGTCTTCGTTGTCTCGCAGGGCGGCGGCGGCGGAGGAGATTCCAGCGGTCAGCTTCCGGCGGCGGCGGCGGTTCAGCAGCTTTTCGCCCCATGTTTTTTGACCGACCACGGTCTGCGAGGCGGCGATAATCTCGTCAAGCACCTCAACGATCCCCTCGGCTCGCAAATTATCGACAATGAAGTGCCTATCCACTGCGCCGTATTGGTGATAACTGGACTGGCAAATGCGGTAAACCGACTGGTAATCGGGATTGACAAAGTCATCGGCGAGGATGCCCTGCTCCAAAGCAGTTTCGATCCCGCCCGCTATCACGGCACCTAGGTATGCTGCGCCTAAATCATCTTGTTTCTCGTTATAACTCAAGGGCTTTCCTCCTTTTCCGTCCGGCTTCCAGCTTCACCAATTGCCGTATGTACTCGGTTTCCAGTCCTGCTGCCAGTTTCTCCAGATCGTCCGCCTCGGCGATCAATTTTTCCTTGCTTTTCGTTTTAGATTCTTCCGGCGGCGCAAGCACCCTGGCTATGCAAACCAACGCCGTTGCCATCCACTCATCTGATAGGATTTCGGTGTCGCACAGGTCTGCTATCAGCTGGTCTAACGACCGATTCTCAATGTTTTTTTTCAAGGGCTTTCCTCCTTCTCAATGCTCGTTGGCAGGCGTTAACCCGCTCTCGGTTTTCGGTATTCCACTTCCTTTTTTTGATTGTCTGGCAGGGTTTACAGCGGATTTGGAGATTTTTTCCCTTCTTCCAAAATTCGCTGATTGGCTGGTATCCGCAATCCAGACACCATCGATGCTCAATTCCGTCAATCCAGATGTGGGGGTGTTCCCGGTGGAGCTGCTTGTGTTTTTTTACCGTCAAGCACTGTAGATTGTCAGGACGGTCATTGGCTTTGTCAAAATCCCTGTGGTGAATATCGTGGTCGGCTGGAATAGGTCCGTTTTCCAATTCCCAAACCCAGCGTGAGTTATTGGTACTCTTCCGGCTCTTGCCTTCCTTCCAAAATCGCACCCATCTGCCCAGGCTTTTTATCCAGTATTTCTTGGCTGCCCGCTTTTCCGGTGTCATCGTTCCCCTATCTGTTGCGATCCCGTGCCTGCGTATAGGCGTGGAATAGGTTGCTGTATGCGGCTTCGCCCCCGCAACGCTCGTGCGTTTCCTTTCGTTTTTCACCGTCCAGAGCGTTTTCATCGATCCAGTCAAAGCACTTCTGGCGCAGGCGGTCAAGCTCGTCTTGCTGCGCCGGGGATGTTTCAGTTGGTAGTGCTTTTTGATCTTTTCGATACCAGCTTAAGACCGTGTGATAGTCTGATTTGTACTTCTTTCCAGTTTTGTGCTTGTATTCCTCAATTCGTATTACATAATCAGCAAATAGTGAGACACCTAAGCGTTTTTTTAATTTCTCTATCTCTTTTGTGGTCATTTTCACTCTAGTTACATCTTCACCTTCAATTTTTACCAACTGCTTCTTGTCGATAACTTCAACCCCGCTATTATCGGATTGAATCTCAGCACCCGGCAAAGAGATAGTTTTCTTTACTTCTTTTACTTCTTCTCCTTCTTTAGAACTTTTCGCACCCCCCTGTAGATTGTGTGCTGGAGCCATTCTACAGGCTTTTTCCAAGTTGCTTGCTTGCCCCCCATTAGCCCCCGTGCTTGCCCCCGTGCTACCATCGCCCCCTGCTACACCGTTGCTATCGCTTGTTAATTTGCTTGCCCCCCGCTTGCCCTTTTGCTTGCCCTCGCCCTCTTGTTTGCCCTTCTCTGTTGGTACACGCTGGTAAAGCCCCCAGTTACATACACTTACCAATGGCTTCAGGTTGCCCTCTTGCTTGCCCTTCTCGATAAATCCCGTGGCTATCAAATGTTCAACGGCGAGCCGTGTTTCCTTTGGCGATCCGCCGATCCACCCGCTCATATCTCCGGTTGACGCTTTCAGCTCGCCGGGGTTGAGTGTTACCATCTGCCTGCCACTCTTCACTTTCTTGGTTTTCCACGCCGCCCTAATCAATATCTCAATCATCAGGACTTTCGTCTTGGCGTTTGGGGCTGCTGCCCAGCTATCGCTTTCGCCGAGCTGCCGATAAAGCAGTATAAAATTGCCATTATCTAACATAATTCTCCGTTTTTCGACACAAAAGCCCCCGCTAATCCCATAACTGCCAAGTCAGGGGCGGGGGCATTGATCCCTTGCGGGACATTGTCAATACTGTTAATCCCTGACTTGGCATACACAGTATATCAGCATTTTCTGAGCGTGTCAAGGGGTTTTTATAGCGATTCGAGAAAGTCCTTGTTCTCCGCCGCTGGTGGATTGTACCCCGCTAGCTGCTCCGTTATCCGTTTCATATTTGCATTCTCTCCTTGCCGTATTCGGTTAGTTTTAGCATGGCACTAACGCCATAATCTTCGTGATCAATTTCGGATAGAACAAGGATATAACTGACGCTCACCAGGTGAATAATGCCTTCCAGCATTTCGGTGTATTCGTCGTGGTTTACCAACCTATCCATACCCGTTTGTTCCCACAGCTCACGGACGGTTTTCTGCCCCCTGTGTAGCTGCTCCATAATTTTCCAGCGTACCCTGTTCATCGTTACCTCCACTCTTCCGGTTCTCCTGCTACTGGATTGTTTGTTTTCACGGTTCCATCCGGTTGTGTGTTATAACCCAGACGGTGCTGCTCTTCCGGGCTGTAGTGGGCGGCAATCTCGGCTCGGTTTTTCCGATCTCGCATTCCGGCTATAGCTACCCCGCCAAAGACAACGACGAGGAAGATAACAAATAGCACTTCAGCTATGGCTTGCCAGCAGGTTCCGGTCATCGGTTACCTCCCCAGCAGTGTCGGCACATGCCGACTTCTGGTTCCCACTTATCCGCCGGAACCCATTGACTACATTCTGGACACCAAACACGGTTACCTATCAGTTCTGGTTTCATGCTCCCCCCGCCATCGATTCTCTTAATTCTGCCATCACGGACACTGCTTTTTTTCCGGTTATTATCCATAGTCCCCGTTTGTTGGTGATCGCTATAACCCCAACATTGCAATCGGGGCAGCCTTGACCATACGTTCTGCCGGGGGGAATCTTTTCGTCGTAATTGACCTCGATCCCACAATTTGGGCAGGTTGCACTCCCTCTTACTCTCATCGTACCCTCTCTGTTAGCCGCCAGCAACCCGCTGGGGCGTGCATAGCGATTTTAACGCTCAAAACGCTTTGAAAACCAACTTGACTACGCCTTGCTCAAAACGGCTTGAATGGCTCGCATAATTGCCCGTATATAGCCTAGTATCTGGAATCCGCACTACAACCCGCCTGATTTGAGGCTGGACAAGGAATAAGTCTAGCGATTACAACACCTTATGACTAATTTCTACCGCTGGGATTGTGTGCCTAATTAGCGTATCTATATGTTGTTGTAGCTTAGTGGTTTAGGGGACGGCGTAAACCGCCCCCTGTCGACTACGCCCTGCCTAGCAATTCACGGTTCCGGTCTCGGTAGTATTCCTTTTCACGCATAGTGTTGCGGCAATTGTCCATCCACCCAGCATCGTAACTGGATTTTTTAGACCAGACCATCTGTTGGGCTACCCGGTAGGCGCAACGATGTAGTACCCGATACCATCGCTCCCATCTAATAATCTTGTGCTGCCCTCGCCACGACCAGTTCGCCCCGTTAACATACAATATCCCACGCCCCGTCCGGCGGGCGAAGCCGCAGACCAATCGCAGGTACAGCTTGACGGTTCGTCTCCAGATTCTGGGCAGGCGCATCAGCAGTTCGCCGATAATCCACGCTGCGCCGCAGGCGGCAATTGCCCAAATCAGAAACAACAGTTTGCTATCCATTTACGCCTCCTAGAATGGAATATCGTCCTCATCAATTGGTTTCGTCTGTCGGGTGTCCTGCTTTTTCGGTGATTTGCCGGAATCCTGACCGCCGATAAATTGCATCCGCTCAACGGTTACATCCAGCTTTGAACGGTTCTTTCCGGTGTTCTTATCTTCCCAGCTTGAAAATGTCAGGCGACCCTCAATGAAAATCGGTGAGCCTTTGTGCAGGTGTTCGCAGATCACCTCGGCGGTGCGAGTCCAGGCGGTGCAGTCGACAAAGGTTACCTCTTCCTTCATCCCGTCGCCGGATTTGAACTTGCGATTCGTGGCGATGCCGAACTTGGCAATTGCCTGTCCGTTTGCGGTATAGGTTAGCTCTGGATCACGGGTCAGGTTACCCATGAGTAGCACCTTGTTGTAACTAGCCATTTTACCTTCCAATCATTTCGTGTTTCGTTTCGTTTGTTAGCCGATACCACATCGGCTCAGGTTCTACAACTTGTCCGTCCCGTTTCATGTAGTACAATTGCCTGTATATTTCATCCTTGGTCGGATAGTTGCCCCACTTTTCGTCCAATAGGTACCGGATGTAGCCGATTACCACCATCTCTCGATGTCCCATATAGCCGTCGGTTAACAATATCTGGGCTATCTGGGTACGCAGCTTCCCCTTAACCCTTATCATCTTACGCCTCCTGGTAGTTTATTTTGTCGGCGATCTTGCGCAGGTTCAGTACCATCTCTCGCCGTTTCTGGTCGTCCATTGTGTCAATATCATCAACGGACGGGATACCTTCGTACTCTACCAGCTGTTTTCGGCTGGAATACTCGACTTCGTCAATCTGTTTTTTCGCCCTGGTTGTGCTGGTGAATGTTTTCATCTGTAATTCTGTCCACCATTCCGTCTGGTACGATTCAATCAGCGTCTTTCTCACTGATTCGTTTTTCGTCCGGCGGATAATCTGACCGATAATCAGCGGATAGACGGGCAGCCCGTGGTGTTGCCAGTCTGGATAATGGCGGTCGAAGAGAATCAACGCTTCCACCGTCCCCTTGTCCAGACCTAGCAACGGGGCTAACTGTTTGGCTGCTTCCTTCGCCGGGATTCCGGCGGTTGCCTTGTTTAACGCTTTTCCAACATAGATTTGCACATCCACCAACGCCTCGGCGGTTTTTTCGGCGGTCTGTTCTGGGTTAATCATCGTCAACCTCCGTCATCGTCGGTTCCCGGGCGGCTTCGGCGAGCTTCCGGCGTTTTAATTCGATCCCGTGTTTCACCTTGTGCAGCTGGCTCGGCACGATAGATTCGACGGATTCTGCACCAACATAGTTTAGGAATACTTTCTCATCTATCCCCAAATCGTCAATCTCGTCACGAATCCATGCAGCGGTATCTGCGGGTATCTGGTTTTCCACTTCCGGCATTGATTCATCACGGGTGTCAGGGTCGTTTTTCAGTTCCGCCCCCATGCCCCAGTTCATCGCCGCCCGTTTTTTCGCCCCGGAATAGCCAGCCTTGATGCCGTTGTTGCTGGTTCCGTACGCAGCGACATATCCGTAACCAGACCTGCCCTCACGGGTAACCCACTCGTCGCCGATTTTCGCTGATAGCTTGCAGATCACAACCGACTGAATCTGCTGTTCCTGCGATCCGGCGATGGTTACCAGTCTCTCAATAACCTCATATTCCTCTTTCCAATCGATACCGAAAATCCGATTAAAACGGTCGGTAACAGCCGAGGCGTTGAAAAAAGTGATGTGTCCCTTACCCGGCTTGGTTTTCAGATAGCCTTTTTCAATCGGCTCGCAAATCTGGGCAAGTACATCGGCTCCTCTTACTCCCACGGCTCCTCCTCAGCGTCTTCGTTATCCCACAAATGCTTGTCTTTCACGGGTTTTCGCATGGCTTTGTCCAGCATGTTATGCGCCAGAGCCTCGGCGGGGGTCATTGGGTAGTTCATCGGGTCTCCTTTGCTGAAAATTTGCTGTCGTACCAACGGCGCAGATTCGCCTCGCTCATATACCACCGGTGTTTCAACTCGCCCGTGATTCCGCACGGGATTTCATGATTCTCAAGGGCTTCCAGCAGCAGTTTCTCGGCGGAAAACTTGCCGATCACGCCGCCAGACCATTTTGCTATCAGCTGGGTTGCCTTGACCTTGCCAACTATCGTATCTTCTGCACTCATTTTTCCCTTTCAGTTTTGGTAGGGATTATCCCCACCGCAGACAGTATATCAACATTACTAGGGGTTGTCAACTGTTAATCCTGCCTAATTGCGCGCAGATCAAATCTATTTGCGCCCCGGTCTAGTATCTCGTCGTCGATTCTGTCCAGTTCATCGACATATTCTTGCCATGTTTCCTCGGTTTGTGCTATTTTTCGTTCAGATTTGAACAGGCTGTAACCAACACGGCGGTGTAGCAGATATGTCATTCGCTGCGATAGTGCATCCCATTCACGGCTGTCTCGTTCGGCGATCTCCGCCGGGGTCATTGGTTCGTCTAGAATGTATTCCCGTGGTTCGTTTCGCATATCCGCTATCGCCTCTTCTCGGCGGGTTCGTGGTTTTTCGTGTTCCCAATTCCTTTTCATTTCGCCTCCTGGTTTTTTCGTTGGTAAGATTCTTTCAGCGCAGCCATATAGGTTTCCAGCGTCCACTTGGTTCCCCGTTTCACCCGTGCCTTGCTTTGCGCCCACAACGGGCAGATGATACTTTCGCATCGCTCGATCTGTTCTTTTCGGGTTCCCGGTTCCTCGGGATCGTAGCAACTTTCCGTGCAGCACGCCTCGATTGCCAACTTCGGGGCGATCCGATTTTCCGGCAGCGAGTAGTCAATGCGATGATTCCCCCGTGGATGGCTGTGGTTTAGCCGGGTCTTGTGCGCAATCTTCAGAATATTTAATTTCCCCACCGGGGCATCATCAATGCCAGCTCGCTGACGGCGGATTTTGCTTTGCCCCCAGAGCGGGCAGTGCCGGGATGGACATTCGTCAATTGCCTTGCGCCGACTGCCCAAACAATCGTAGATGCATTCGGTGCATTTTGATTCCATTGCCGCCCGGCGGGGCATTTTGTTCTCAGGTAGTGAAAAATCTACAGGGCTAGTTCCTTCTCGCATCCGGCGGGCGTATTCTGCTGCGTTCATGTTATCTCCTTTGGGGGCGGGGGAAACCCGCCCCGGGTGAGAGTTAGCGGGATAGCGTTACAAATATCCCGGCGAGAGGTGTTAACATCATCAAGGCTGCATAAAAAATAAGAACAAGTGGGTTACCAATCCATGCCGTTAGCCCGGCAGAAGCTACCAAACACCACACAATCGCTGTCATGCCCGGATATTCGTGTGGGTTGGTCAACATTAGTGCAACGAATAGTACCAACAACCCGATCCACCACGGGCTATAGGGGAACCCCTCAGCTGGCGTACAAAGATTAGCAAGTGCGTTCATTCCAAATGACAACCCAGTAAGGATACCACCAGTGATAACAGGGGCAGAAATCATCTTTGTTGTTTTTGAAACTGTCATGTTATCTCCTTTGGGGCGGGTTTCCCCGCCCCGGGTTAAAATCTACGCCTTGCCAAGATTTTCCCAGCGGGCGTGATAGGTGTCTGTTTCGGGGTGCAACACCCGAATCTTGGTGGTTGAATCACCGTCAAAAAACTTGCGAGCCTCTTTCCGGGCAGATTTTTCGTCGGTGGAATCAAGGGCGTACCACATATGGGTGTTATCGCAGGTGGTCTGGTATTTGTTGCTCATCTGGATCTCCTCGGTTTGGGGGCGGGGTCGTCCCACCCCCGGGTTAGGGTTATTTGTGCAGGGTGATGCTGGTAACGATGGTCTCGGTTTTGGTTGTCCAGACATATTCGTCAACCCATACTTTTTCCATCCAGCCGATAACACGGGTTTTGATGTCCAGTTTGGCTTCTAACTCTTCGATTTCAGCCTTCAGCCCGTCAATCGCTGGGTGGTTATTGATGCCATACTGTTCGTTTTCGTGGGCGTGATCCTGTTCATAGACCAGGCGGCTCTTCCGGGCTTCCAGCTCAGCGATTTTTCGTTGGATGCGCTCGGCTGGGGTCAGGGCAGCCTCTTTTGCCCGGTCTAGCTCGATTTCCAGGTCGTCGGTGTTGCTGGCGGTCAAGGGCAGCTGCATCCCGTCGATGATCAGGTAGTTGACACAGCGTGTTCCGTGCCAGGTAACAGCCTGGTTGCGGGGCTTGCGGATTTTACCCTTGCCGTTCATCTTGACTTCTTCGTTAATTTTGACGGTGTAATGTTTGTCAGCGGTAACGGTGATCTCGACTCTGGTTTCGTCTTTGGTTTTATAGGTCATTTTCGTTTCCTTTTTTTTGTTTTCCCCCGTGTCAACAAGTACATAATAGCCTATCTATTGGTGATTGTCAAGGTTTATTTGCATTTATTTTCAAATTAGTGTGCCTGTAGATTGTGGTATAGCCTCATTCGTGAAAATAGTTCTTATTGAGACAAAACAGCCCTTATTGAGACTGAAAAACACCCCCCTGAGAGGGCGTAGAGAGCCATACAATCGATTTGTAGGGGGTCTGAAAACGAGGCGTACTACAACCCGTTTATCGGATTAAAGACGCTCTATCGCTGTGTCGTATCTGTAACCTATTACACGCTTTACAGGATTTCACAAGGGTGCAATGTGTACCAAAAAGCTAACAGGCGCGTAGAACGAGGCTATACCACACTCTATAGGCGCAGAAAAGCCCCCTGTGAAGGGGGCGGGGGTCTATGGTGGATTATGCCAGCAGGGCAATCAGGGCAACGCCTATACTAGCCGATGCCCCAATCATTGCAATGGCAATCTTGGTACTGTCAGCTCGGCGGCGAATTGTCCGGTCAAGCAGGGTGTCCAGTTTGGTGTTCATCTCGCCCCGCCATCTGCTAGTTTCTTCCGCCCGGTCGGCATTCCGGCGTTGTTCCGTTTCAAAATCGACCCGCAAATCTTTGATGTCGGCGGTATTACGGTCTGTTCTGTCCCGGGTTACATTGCCATTATCTGACATCAGCACCCCCCGAGCAGGGCGGGCAACCCAATGCCCAGGGCAAGGGCAGCTAGACCAGCAACGGTCAACACGGTTGCCAGTTTGTACTTCCCCTTGGCTTCGTTTTTTCGTGGTTTGCGCAGAACCAAGACCAGCACAAGGGCAATCATCACCAAGCCTGCTATCTGTAGTACCAGTTTCCAGTCCATTTTTCAATTCCTTTCAGATAGTGCTTTTTCGGCCAAATACGGGCTTCATTCGTTCCGTTTTAAGCTACCCGTGGCAAAGGTGGTTTTCAAAGCGTTTCGTGCGTTAAAATCGCTATGCATGCTCCCACGGGCTGCTGCTAGTATCTCCAGTGGGGGGGGCATTCCCTGTATGCGTTTTTCTGAGTCCACGGGTCAATTTCCAAGGCGATATGCCAGTGTTCGTGGATTCGTCCGTTTTTCCAGTACCACGGGAACCTAAACCCCGCCTTGAAAAGATTATCCCGAACGGCGTTGCGCTTTTCCGGCGCGCAATTCTTGCCGAAAAACGATTCTGCCGTCCGGGTGGCGGAGAAATCAATCGCCCGCCTAGAATGATGACCGTTAATATCGGTTGCGTCTGTCTTTCCTCGCTTGTCTTTGCCGCAGGTCTCTCCTTTGGGGCGAAAATCAGAGTTGCTGACTAACGCGCCCGTTGCTAATCCACCCGCCAATATCATCAGATTCTTGAACTTCCCGAGCGCAGCCCATACATCGCCCGAGACGGTTAGCCTGGGTTTGTATTTCGGATTGTTGGTAGCGATCAGGTAGGGTAGTCCAGTCATAATGCCATCCCCGTTTTGTGTTATCCCGTTTCCATTTAGGCATTTACTTGCCCCTTTTTTCCACGCCCCGGAAGGTGATATAGGCGGTAAGGACACCAGCCCAGCTGGGAATTATCCAGTTGAAAATATCCGACCCGAGCCAGCCTATGGCGACAGCTGCGCCCGCTAGCAACAACGCACCCGTAGCAATCAGGCACAGCATTACCCGTGTCCCTGCTTCGATTTTCCAGCTCATCGCGTCCTCTCCGACCATTTTCCCGGCGTGGGGAATATGGTCTAAAGCGTTATGGTATAACCAAATAGGGTTACTGTACCCTCTTTGGGGTTTCCGGTAAATCCCGCGGTCTGGTCAATCTGCATGGCGATTGCCTCGTTGTAGTCGATTTTCGCAGATTGAACATCCGCTAAATCAGTCAACGCCATTGCGATTATCTGGTCGCCCGGGATAGCTGCCGTCGTTAGGTAATCCAGTTGAATACCAGCATCCGCCCAGCTGCCGCCGTCGGAGATTTTCCGCAGGATATGCTCCAGAGTTGCGAATGGGAAGCTGCCCTGCGCCCCCGTTTCCCAGTACGCCGAAATCCCCAACGGGTACATATCGGCAGGCATAACAAACACAGGGGATGATTCCTGCGTCGGGAAACTGGAAACCGTGCCGTCGAATGACCATGTGTAGCTGACCGGATTCCAGATTGACGGGTTTTCGCCTGTCCACGGGGCGGGGCGGGAGCCGATATTAAGGAGGGGGTTGCCGATGCGTACCGCGCCCGCACCGGGCGTACCTCCGCTATAGTATATCTGTACCTCAAGACTTGTTGCACCGCTGTCTATTCCGTGGGTAACCCAGATTCGTTTGCCCGCCGATGTATATTCAGTTGCGTCCACAGTTGCCGTTGTGCTTCCGGCACTATCCACAATCGCAATGGTCAAATCTCTCACAGTGCTGGCATTGCCTGCCAGCAACAGCGAGAAGGTAACTGTTTTCCCCTTCAAGTAGGCTAATACTCTGTCTATCTGCCCTAAGTCCTGCTTAACCCCAGTTGAGTTTGCTGTTGCACTGCTCATGTTTAGCAGATTTCCTAAAAATGAGTTCATTGTTGAGGAGCTGATGCTTAGCGTTCCGCTACCGTATTTTTCCCATCCGTCGGGCAGGTCTGTACCACCCGCGCCGTTATTCCACCCCTGAAAACTGCGAGGGAACAACAGCTGGTGAGGGCGCACATCATCAGCAGCAAGCGGGATACTGTATGGACCGTAACCCTTCTGTTGGACACCATTGTAGGGGGCGACCTCGTCAACCAAAATTGAGTAGACAGCGTTGGTAACAGATGTAACATACAAGCGCACCTCAGTCGGCGCAGCCGAGACCGTACCCGTTACACTAATCTGTTGCCAGCTTGATGTTGCCGTTACGGTTGCCCCCGCTACCCAGCCGGAGCCAGTCCACATCACCATGCGCACCTGTCCGGTTCCAGATGCCAACTTGATCCAGCTGGTCGTGGTTATATCTTTGCCAGCGTGCGCCGTAGGGTCACGGATGTAGCACATCGCCCCCTGCGAGCTGCTGGTGAAATCAAGCTGCGCACAATACGCCCCAGATTTGGGGGTCAGAGATTGCGTCATCACACAGGCATTCCATGCTTCCCAGCCAGCTGCCCATGCAGATGTTCCCTTGTCCCAAATCTCAAATCCGCCGTTAGAAATTAGCATCTCGAAGCCCTCGGTGGCGAGGGTGTCGGCGGCAAGGGTGTCCAGTGTTACGGCGTCAGTTTCCAGCGCACCGCCCGCGTCTATCGACACTGACATCCGGGTATCAAGGTCGGCGGTCTTGGTTGCCAGGCTCGTTGCGTCCGTTTTGCTGGTCGGGATGTCATCGCCATTGAGTGCGTTAGGGTGGTTGCCCGTCGCTACCTCGTTGACACCAATGTACTTAACGGCTGGCAGGTTGACTTCGCCCTCAAGCGAATCGATAAATCCGCCCGTGGAAAAGTCAGCAGGGTCGGTTCCCTGTATCCTATCAGATGCGGAAAAGCGAATATCATCAGCTCCGGTGGCTTGACCCCGCCACCAGCCCGTGCCGTCGGAAACGATGAACTCGTCGCCCGCCCTAACCAGTCCCCCGTTGCCCGCCGCTGTTTGCACCGTCAGGCGGCATTCGCTGGCAATGGAGCCGTTATCGGCACAATCGATACCGAAAAATCCCCGGCGTGAAAGGGCGTTGTTGCTATCCAGGAAATTGCCGTCAGAATGGTCGCCGTCCACCCGCTTCGCTGCGTTGCTGGTCTCGCCAGCGGCGAGATTCAAGGCGGTAAGATTTGGGTATTTGACAAATGCGCTTGGCTTCGCCATGACACTCCCTACTTTTGTTGTTTTTCATCGCCCGCAGAACCAGCAATAGCCTCGTTCTACGCACCTATCTACTTTATTGTACACTTTGTGAGCCTGTGAAATCATGTAAGTCGTGCAATGGTAACGACTTACGACACTGATTCTAAGCGTCTTTAATCCGATAAACGGGTTGTAGTACGGGTAAAAATAAGGTCGCTAGGATTGGACTACAGGGCTGCTGACAGCCGCTCAGGGGGTGTTTTTTAGTCCGTTTCTTCATAGTGTCCGACTAAATCGGTTGACAAATAGGTTGTTGACACGCTGGCGTAATGATAGACTTGGTCGGTTGGCACATAGCTGGTTGCCACTGACGCATAATGCGTATGATCCCGGGTTGCCGGGATGCTGTCGAAGGTGTTGACCGTTTCAAATGTAATTGATACGCCCTCATAACCGATCGGCTTGCCAGCTAATTCTTGACTCAGGCTGCTATGGCTTCGCACTGATACAATATATGATATATCAGTGTTATCATAATGCGGATATAATCTTATCGTTCCCTGCGCAATGATATTCAGCAGGGAAAACCTGTCAGCGGTGGTCATCACGCCGTATTGGATAGTCCAGACACCACGATAGCCGATGGTCTCGGTATCGACTGTTCGCCGTTTGTTCGCTGCCTCCACACGGCTGCGGACTGGCTCCCAGACACAATCTTGCCCGCTATAGCCAAACGACGGAAAGGCGACGGGCGACCCCGGGGAAACCACAGAGGTAGCTTCCCAGCCCGGGCGCAGAACACCTTCACCGTCAATGCTGCCCATACCGTTTGCGCAGGTTGCCATATCATCACCGTCAACTTGGTTGCCTTAATTGTGTTTTCTCAGATCGGTATAATGTAAATCTTTGTCTTCGTCTACCGTATAGCTGGCTTCGTCGTCCCAAAAGAACCTTTTGTCCAAGATTTCTGGATAAAGTGCGAAACAGTCCGGTCTCGGCTCATATATTTGACCGTCTCTCCGCATTTTCCACAGAAAACGCCGCAAAACTCTCATCGACGGGATATTTTTACACCTGTGCAGCAGGTAATGTGCGGCTGCAGCACTACCAAAGGGGTGTCGTACTATCTCCTTCGCAATCTCAGTTTGATACGCTGGCTTTAGGCGCAACCTCTTCATCTTATCCCCTTATTGCAATCTCACCGTCAACTTAGTTGCCTTAATTGTGTTATCTGTAACTAGCTGTATACCACTGACAACACCCGTTCTTGCTCCGTTTTCCATATCTAATTTAACAGTATCGCCTAATGATATATCATCACGGTACCATTTTACTAACGCCGTTGCCTGTCGTGTTGTTTCAATCAGCGTCTGCAAACGGTCGGCAAGTAATTGCGCCCAGCCCTCGGATGTAATGATTTCGCTGGTGATTGACATTGTGTCGCCAGTTACCAGTTCCCTGGTTCCTGCGGTTACTGTACCACCTGCCCAGTTGACCTCAACCCGTTTTTTCTGCGCTGTCCAGCGACCTGTTTCAGTATAATTGATAATTTGGTCAGCGTCAACTTGGATAACTGTACCCTGTTCCCGGGGGGCGAATCTGACAGCCCCCGATGGTTCGCACCAGACAATCATGTTCAATGACAACGCTAATTCCCGCAGGTTCCCCGGGATCGTTCCGGCATCCTGCCCGCCGACCACGCCGGAAAAACTGTCCGCCCATTGCCACGGGTAGTCTGATACGCCCATGATCTTGTTGCCGACCTCAACCAGCGGGGTCGTGGTCTGTTCCGCCGCATAATGCGTAGCTTCCAGCTCCACACCGTCCCTGTACAATCGATTTCCCCGGGTGTAGTAGACGCTCTCGGTGTCCACTTCCACGCCCGTTTTGACCAGCGCACGGTCGTATTCTGTACCCTCGAAATAGCTGTATGTTACTGTAATGTCTTGCTTTACCAGCTTCTTAGCGACCACTAAACCGACCTTACCATCCTCATTTAGCACGGTGTAGGGGGTGGTTGTAGTACCTATTTGCGCAGATATTGGCGTAGCGAACGATTCTGGCAGCCATACAATGCCCGCATTGCCCTCTGGGTAGTCGTCTACAGCCAGTATCGTGGTAACTGTTGTTTCACTGCTGTCTAATTCGTCTACAACGCCCGTCAAGCGGTTTAACCGCAGAAAACGGTTTTTTACCTGCCTATTTGCCAATAATCGCTGAAGAACCGGAGGGTCAAGAGGGTACGGCGGGGGGTTTCCCGTGCCTGCGTCCGTACCAATCACCGGATTGTATTCTTCGATTCCGTAGGTTGAGTCGAAATCGCTATCATAGTAATAGATGCGCCGTTGCGCGATGGGGACTCCCGCCGTGCAATCAAGGGCTGGCTCTATCCTGATGACCGTACTACCCTCTGACAGCTCCGACTCCACATGGCTAATCCGGTGTGGGAGAGGGTTGTAGTACATCTCGGTGGCTCGGTTTCCGATCGGGAATAGTCTCAGATATTCCCCAGCGGAAAACTTGTCTATGTAGTATCCACCCAGCTTGACGGTGCTGCCGATGTTATCATCGCTCCACCAGTTGACAATGGCAGAGACCACGGGTGCGGCGATGTCTACATAGGTTAGGTGCGATTCACGGACTCCAATATATATATACTTAGCAGATGATGTAATACAAGTCGGCTCAATATGATAATGTCCATATTGATTATCGGCAAGGTCATCTTCCCAGCCAGATAATCTCAGCAATTCGGTGTAAACCCCACCCTCCACGGTGCCGATGGTGGTTTCTACCAGTGGTTCAATGCGTCCATACGCACCCTGTAAACCCGCATCCACGCTTGCTGTTGCCACCCCTGCGCCGAGGAGAGTTCCAAAGCTGCGCCCGGGGAATCCCGTTATCTCGGTTTTCGTACCCGCCGAATAATCCCGGTCGTAAAGGTGTTCCCATTCATCACCCTCGCCGCCAAGCATTCCTAAGGGTTCACCTAATAATGATATATCTACAGTATCCTCTGCGGTGATTAGGGTATCCCCGCCGGTAGATTGTGCAACAGCCCATCTCTTCGGGCGTTCAAATATAATATCAAAGCTAGAGGGGACTTCCCAAACTTGGTCATCGGTGGCTTCTTCCAGACCTCCGGCGGCGATAAAGGCGTAGTACCCTGTCTCAAGAGTAAGAGGCAGCTCACCGACCAGCATTGCGTCAGGTCGGATAATGCCCAGGTCGTCTTGTGGATAATATCCAGTGGGGGAGTCCATCCGGTAGCACTTGACGGCGATCTCCTGCTTGTCATCATCAAGGTACTCTACAGATACATCGGTGGTGTCTGGCAGTAACAGATTCCGCCCGTCGTATGTGGGATTGTTAGACAGGTCGGCGGTTGTTGCCCCGGAGGCGGTGGAGTACCACAGTCGGCGGCGCAAGGCGTGCAAATCCCAAGTCCCTACGATATGTCCGGCTGCCGCCTCCGCCTCCGGCGACGCACATCCGATCACCTGCACATTAGCGTATTTGGTCGTACCATCCACTGATGTCCGCATTACCCGCTTCGCCGATCTGATTCTGACCTGCCCCATAGAATACAACATATAGGGGTCTCCCCGCTCAACGACACTAGGGGTTGTGGTCAGGTCTGCGGTTATCAAATATCCATAACCTGATTCGCCCGGGGTCTGGACACCGTACAGGGTATCGCCGTCCAGCCAGATATTGGTGATCTGGTCATCGCTAACGCCCAGCTCGGTGGGGTTCGCCAGAACAACATCGTTTCCCGTTGCTGGGTTGTACCCTCGGATCGTTGTACCATCGGCGTAAATTAAATAGGGTTCCCACCAGGCTAATGCCTTCGTGGCGATCGCCGGGTGGTGGCTGATAATCTCGCATCCGTCTAAATCCGGTCGGGGGTGCGTAGATGATATTGTCGGCAGGCTGCCGATTGTTGACAGCGTGTTGATAACATCACCGTAATGGCGATAATCCTCAACCGCCGGGGCTTCGGTTTCGGCGGCGGCGAGATAGTCCACGACGGTTACCGTTATCTTATCGCCCGCTTTGTGCCGGGTTCCATAATTCCACCCGTCAACCACGCCACCAAACACCAGACTGTCTGACAGTTTTAGCCTGACCTCTAACTTCTTCTGGGTCAACACTTTATCCAAATCCAGACTGGTGTGATTCAGCAGGATTTCAAACCGTAAAGTATCGGGGGTTGGGGAACCAACCTGTGATTCCTGCCCCCACGATGGTAGGGCGAACCCGTCAATGGCGGTGGTGATGTCCACCCATTCACGATCTAACCGAATCTCAATTGTCTGGAATGCGTTTTTTATCATCTTTTTTTCAACTATTTTCACGAATGAGGCTATTGCTCAATCTACAGGGATAAATAAACAGAGATAAACCTTGACAGATCGTGATTGTGATGCTATTATGTACTTGTTGACGCGGGGGAAAACAATTGTGTTGAAACCCCAAACCGAGGAGATACCATGAATCACAACAACCAGACCACCTGTGAAAACACTGACCTGCGCGCTGACATCCACAACACCATCGATGAATACAACGCCCCCTACGAATCTGTTGCCGAGCGGGATTATTACCATGCAATGGGATTCTGGCATTCCTGCCAGCGGGTCGTTGATATTATCCGTGCAAACAACATGACCAATGCTGTGTAACTCTCACCCGGGGCGGGGAAACCCGCCCCTAATAGGTATTCCGCTGCGCCGCCGCCCGCTGGTTCAAACTGTCCAGCGTAGCTAGATCACCAACGACCATCCCATTGACCACCGTCTGATTATTGACGGTGGTTTCGTTATTCGCCGCCGGACGGGGGGCGTTCAATTGCGCAGCTACCTGCGCCGCCCGCAATCCGCCTGTCATCAGGGATTTCATCTGTTCCTGATTCACTACCCACTCGCCCTCGCCGCCCTCGGCGACACGGATAATCTGCCCGCCCGGAGTTGCGGGGATGTAACCGCCGCTGGCAAACCCGAAGATGTCGCCGATAATTCCAGCGGAACCGATCCCACCGAATACACCACCCGTGAAAATGGAGAATATACCGTTGGCAACCGCCCAGGCTAGCAGATTTTCAAACGCTTTCATTCCCATTTTTTCAAAATTATCCCACAGGTTGAAACTTTCGTCTGTGAAAATGCCATTGAAAGTCCCTGCTAACGCCATTGACACCTTAGCCATGCGGGTCTCGTATTCCGTTGCAGCCTCGTCTATCGCTGCCGTGCGGGCTGCCTTGTTTGTACCGACCACGGCGGCGGATAATTCTTTGTCCTTTTCGTGCATCGCCTCGAGCCAGCCGTCGATATAGGCTAGGCTGTCTTCTTTGCCCCGTTTTTCGTATTTTAACAGCTCGTCTTCCCGGGTTTCGCCTGCACCGCCGCCTCCGCCGCCGCCTTCCGAATCGTCTTTGGCGGCAGATAACGCAGACAAGGCAGCGGTTACTTCGCCCATTGATGCTGTCATGCTGGTTAGGTACGCAGCCCTGCGTTCCATTGCATCGTTATACGCCCGCTCCACCGCACCGGAAAATTTGCCCTGTAATTCCAACGCCGCCCGCTGCATTACCAGCTGTTGCCACCATGCGTCGTTATTTTCCTTTTGGAGCAGCAGTTTTCTGCCCATTGCTTCAACGGTCAAAATGTCAGCGTCGACGAGGGCGTTAGAGATCGCCTGCTGCTGTCTCATCAACACAAGATTGTTGCCTTCTAGCAGATTTTTCGACTGGAGCGTTCCGATTTGCCCGTCAATGGTACTGCTCAGGCGTTCGTATTCCGTCAACAATTCGGCGGCGTTGAGGGTGCTATCGACTTCCACGCCGTAGCGGGCTTCAATCGCCTCTCGGATTGCGTCGGCTTGTTTTTCCGTATCGCCCTGTAACCCGATAAACCTAGTCCGCTCGCTGTTCAATTCCTGCTGCACGGCTTGGATTTTTTCTATGGAATCCAGCTGCTCTAAGTAGTTGTTAACCTGCTCTTTACCTGCCTTTTCCATCGCTGCGCCAGCGTACAGCTCGTTGGCAATGTCAGCAATGTCGTACATCGCCTGCGCCTGCTGTTCTAGCACATTCGCTTGTATCAGGTTCCGCTCGGCTTCTAACTCCGCCGCTGCCAAGTTCTTGTAACTTTCGGTCAGCTCGTTGACCGCCTCGGCGGACTTGCCAAGTTCAATGGCTTCCGCCCGCTGGACTTCAATTTGATCTTTAGCGGTCTGGATTGACGCTAGTTGGCTTTCCGCCATTTTACGGCTGGCGGTAGCAGCGTCTAGCAGGGCTTGTTCGGTGGAATCGATTGACGCAATCAAACTGACAACAGCACCGACGGCGAGAGTTATCCAACCGAACGGATTTGACCCCTGGAATGCTAGGATAGCCGCCCGGATTGCTAGAAACGCAGCCAGAACCAATTCCTTGTTTCGCCCTACCCAACTTGCAAGTTCCGCAAATCCAACTTTTAATTCCTCTTCCAAGACTTTTATATCTAATCCAACCTCTTCCATGCGATTTCCGAGGTTAATTAGCCGCATCTGCGCTTCGTTTTCAGCTTTCGACACTTTTGCTTGCATTGTTTGGGCGTAAACTTGGTACTGTGAGTCGATTAAGCCGACTTCACCCCTTACTTTTTCATAGGTAGCTCTTAATTCGTCCGTTCTGTCCAGTAATAGGGCAAAGTTACCCATATATCTAGCACCAAACAGTGTTTTTAGCTGGGCTGCCGACAGGTCAACCTCCGAAAGTTCGTCCATAATTCCAAGAAAATCTTCGGCTTCGACACCGAGGGATTCCAGCAAAGCCCGTTCCGTCTGGAAATTAGCGATGACCGTTTTCATCGCGAAACCGGATTGTTGTAGATTCCGTCCAGTTTTAGACAATTGCGCTAACACGGCAATCGCTTCCGCCGCCCCGTCGCCCAATTGGATAAACGAACCGACGCTAGCCATTGTTGCGTCAGTCAATTCCTGTGCTGAACCGATAGCGTCCTGTTCTCCGGCGGCGACCATGTCGAATATCTTAGCCAGCGAGCCGTGCGTATCGCCAGCGGTAGCGGCGATCTTCGCCCCGTTTGCTAGGGATTGGGCAAAATCAGACCCCGTGGCAGCGGCGTAACGGGCGGCAGCTTCGACATCTTCCCAGACATACGCCATATTATCCGCCTGCCCCATTGCTGACAGATAATCGTACAGCCCTTGATTGACCGTTTCCAGCGCACCCGGGATTGTTCCTAGCGGACCATTTATCAATGCCAGCAGGCGTTTTTCAGTTACGCCGATTTGCTGTTCATTTTGCCCCAGCATCCTGTTCATCTTCGCAACTTCAACCTGCCAGGTTGCATAGGCTCCTGTGGCTTTTTTTACGGCGGTGGAAACCAAACCATAGGCAGCCAGCACCGCTGCACCCATTATGGCGGCTTCTTTGGCAATCCCCTTGAATGTGGAATTACCCTTTTTCCCGATGTCGTCAAACGCTTTTAGCACATTTTTTGTGCCAGTTACGCCAATATCTACTGTTGCTTTATTTGCCATGCCTCTTTACCGCCTGTTTGTGCTGGTATTCTTTCTCTTTTGCCAGATTTTGCACAGAATAGATGATTGCGTACGCCATATTCAGGGGTTCTGCCATGAAATCGCTCAAACTTTGGTGGTTTTCCCCTGCTACGAACTTAAAATACTCTACTTCGCTCACAAAACGGGCAGGTTTACCCGTTTTTTTTTACCAAAATAAGCGTTGATGGTGTCGATTGCCTGCTCGGATTCAGCAAATACCGTGGCGGGATCGATGATTGTCTCCAGCCATTCCACCACGCCCTTGTCAGGCGGGCTGTCGATTAGGCTATTCTCGGTATCTTCGACCTCAGCAAGCAGATTTTCAAGGCGCGCCATTTTTCGGCGGCGAGCATCCTGCCGTAGCGCACCCAATTTGCGGATTAGTCGTCGACCTTTGGTCGGTCTGCTATCCCAGCGGGCTATTCTGGCTCGCATCTCTTTAATTTGCAATTTGATATGTAATACCCGAAGGGGAAAAACTAGTGCGTAGAATTGTGCGTACATCACCTGCGAGTAGTCGGTCGGGAACCACCGCAGAGGGCTAATCCGCCGGAGGTAGTCAATGGAGGGTGCTAATTCCGCCGCCTTGTCGGGTTGTAGCACCGCCTGCACAGACAGTTGATAGGCTGACTGGCTCCTGTGGAATTGATTTAGGCGAATCCACCAACCGAAAGACGGCAAGGGGATAGTTACCTCCCCTTGCCGAGTCATTAGTCCAAAACCAGAATGGGTCAAGGCATCAAGGGACACCTTGCCGTTGCGCAATATCGTTTCGCCGTCGTCCTCTTCATCCGCAGGGGTCTCTACGAAACTCGCCGGAACCTCAAAACCAGACGGGGTCTGCACGACACCGTCTACAACCTTGTGGGCGTTAACCCTTTTCAGCTTCCGTCGCTCTTCCAATTGCGCCATCTGCCGATACTTGACCTCGGCATTGTGCATCTTCTTGTTCCACTCGGTTTGGATTGACATTTTTCCCCTACTGGAGCGGCTGGTAAAGCACAAGGTCAGTCGCCGGGGTGCGGATGTTCGCAGTTCCGGAGATTTCGTAGCTGCCGTCGTTGTCCTTTTTCGCCGTCAAGAGGTTAATCGAGCCGTCAAAGACGATGTTTTTCAAGATCAGCGCATAACCGGATTTGGTCGTTCCGGTATCGCATTCGCCGTCCATCGTGTTGACTGGTCCCCATGCGTACATATCGACCTCGCAGGGCAGGTTAGCCGTCAGGACTGACTTCAACCCTGCAACATTTGCACCTGAAAAAATGACCCTGAAAGTACCAGTTACGGCGGCGTTGAGCGTCAGGACTGTTCCTGCAACGGAAAACTCGCCAGCGGCGGGGACACCAGTAAAGATGCGCTCCAGCTCCACGCCGTCTGAGTCGTAGCAACAGACATAGTCATCATCTACAGGGGCAACAGACAGCGCACCTGTACCCGTGGTAACAGCTACCTCTTCGTCGACATCATCAGCTCCGGCGGTTGAGCTGGACAGCGAATGCAGAAAATCGGTAAACTCAGCATTCCAGCCGCCAGCGGTGAACTTAACAGATACAGTCCGGCTGTTGACGACCTTACCAACGGTCATGGACTCGGCATTTTCCCAGTCCAGCGTTCCATAATCGATGTCAAGCGTCAGCTCCCGTGCGCCCGGGACTGCACACTCGGTCATCGTAGCACCCGACCCACGACTCAACAGGATTTTGTTCGGGCCGATAATGTTGTATCCGCCCTTAATGTTTGGACTTGCCATCGTCTACCTCTTTTCCCTTTTTCGGCTTTTCTTTCACCGAATTGTCAATAACATCGATAATCTTCCACTGGTTGTGGTTGATTTTAGCGATTTTGAGCTGCTTTGCGGTGGGATTTTCCACTACATCGCCAGCCATGTACGCTTTAGCACCCAGTTTTGAGTGGCAACGCTTGCAAATAAGGCGTTTCACGGTGTTTTCCTACCCTTCCGTTGACGAAACAGCGTTAAGTGTCATGTTTATCGTATGTGTTACACCAATATAGGTGCTTTCCCCGTGTTCCTGCGGATCGTATGTAACAGTGCTAATTGTACCAACATTGTTAATTGCGGCGGCAAAGTATGCCGATTCAGTCGTGCCGTCTGGCTTGTACCGGCTAATCTCTTTGCCGTTCATCGGCGACTCGATAATCGTATGGATAATCAACTCAGATGTTTGTTGCAGCAGGGACATCTCAATGCCCGTCTGCTCTGGGTTGACCTTTTTTAGGATGTCCAGCCGAACCCTGGATTGCACGGGCAGATACGATTCGTATGTTTTTTCCGCGCCGTACCTAATCGCGATCACTAGCTGTTTGTCCAGCGGGTAGGGAAAATCCGCGCCATGAGTCCACAGCCCCAAGACTAGATTTTCAACCAGTTTAGCACCTGACACCTCCCACGCCGTCTCGATTTGATCACCGAGGGTCATCAGATACTTGCCCAAACCAACAGTGCATAATTGATCAATGGTCATTTGCTACCTCGGCGATTGCGTTTTCAAGCTGTTCAATCTCGGAACGGTCAAGCCAGAGTGATTCACGGCGGGGCATAATGTCTGTTCCGTATTCGTGATAGGGGGCGTAGTCAGTGCCGAACCCTACCCTAATTCTCTCCGGTGTCATTTCGTAGATTTTCAACGAATCAATCATCTTGCCAGATTCCAGCAGCATCTTGTTGGTTGTCTTCGTTGCCCATGTCTGGGCTTTCAAATCTGACCACTTGCCGGACGGGTCTCTATCCTCTTCCCAGTGCCTCTTGACGAACGAGAATAGCATAGCGGCTATAATCTCTGCGGCGTGTTCCGCATCAAACGATATATCAATATCATAGGTTGCTTTTAGCATCGCTATCTCGTTGTTATTACTGGACTTACGGACACCCGTGTTAGTCCTCTAATCCCAGCGGTAGAAATTAGTCATAAGGTGTTGTAATCGCTAGACTTATTCCTTGTCCAGCCTCAAAACAGGCGGGTTATAGTGCGGATTCCGAATTAAAGTCGCTATACGGGCAAATATGAGCGTCAATTAAAGTCGTTTTAAGCAAGGTGTAGTCAAGTTGGTTTCAAAGTCGTTTTGAGCTATAAAATCGCTATACATGCCCTCACGGGGGGTAGGCGGCTAAGTAACAGCCACCCCGTCCACAAAGTAACTGATACCTACCAGCGTGCCGCCCATGACAGCGGGGTTAGCCATTGCATCTGCCATTGTTTCACGGTATCGTTCCCACAGCCGCTCGCCCCGGGTTGACCCCTCGGCGATCTCCCGCTCGAAGCTGGACACGATCACGGCGGAGGTACGCAACAAATCTAATTCAATCGCAACTTCGGAGGCGGAGGGAATTGAGGTCAACCGTTCTAGCTTGCCGTCGGTTAACGCCGTGGAAGCATCCAGTAATGTCTGGATAATGGCATCGGGATACCTATCAGCGGCGGGCGTGTTCCCCAGATCGTCGGTCAGGGTAACACCATAATCTGTACCGTCCGCAGGTTTGGATAGGTAACTTTTCAGCTGGGCAACAGTTGCGTAACTCATGGTATCCTAACGATTTATGATTGCGAGGGGGCGATTGCCCCCCTGTTTTTACAGAACTAGCAGAGACGACATCCATACGGAGCCAGTCATTGCCATGCGTACGGAGTGATACCAGTTGTAACCGATATTCCCGTTTGAACCACGGGGCGGAATCAGCGTTTCGCTGTAAACTTCCGACCAGTAGAATCCAGGAACAATATCGGTGGGCTTGCGGGTGATAATCACGGTATCGTCAGCCAGCCCGCCGAGAACGATATGCGGCAGGTTCTTGTAGAACATGTTATCGCCAGTGGCACTGATACTTTGCGCGTTCTCGTACTGCTGGAAAATCGTTTTGAGGTTAGGGGCGACGATAATCAAACCATTGGCGGCAAGATCGTTGCCCATGCCCAAAGGTGTACCCAGCGCATCAGGCAGTGCTTCCCAGGCGGCGACAGACGCTAGCAGATACCCATAATGCGTAGCATCGAATGCGTCAATCTTGTCCGTCAGGTAATTGCTGAAGGTAGTGCCGCCCAGCTCGTGAGTCGTGTCGAACCAATGACTAGCAGGAACATCATCATAACGGGCATAAATGTTGCCGCCCGTGCCGTACATAGCCTTGCACAGCTTCGCCAGCTCGGAAGTTGCGAAGGTTACATAGCCATTGAACGCCCTATTGACCATAGCGGTACAGTTAAACTCTTCGCTAGTCAAATCGGCAACATCGTTAACACCCAACGCAATACGCTTGGTGTATTCCTTGATTGCCCAGGTGGACTCGTAACCTCTGAATCCGCCAGCATTTAGCGGCTGGTTGAGATTCAGTTCGTAGACAGCGTCCTCGACATATCCCGAATTGTCAATGGTGGTCTGGCTTCGCCCGCCGGATCGCATATCGTACTTGGCGATCCCCTGGGCGTTGCCAGCGAATTTGATGGTATCAAGGGCGTTGGTGAACGCATTGCGGTCGTTAACAGTACCGGCAACTGCGGTCAAGTTGTTCTGTAGTAAATCGACAGCCATTCTGTCCTCCTTTCTTAGCTAAAATCCAGACGGACACGGGCAAAGCCTGCGCCAGCTTGGGTTGCGGGGACGGGGGTATGATCGGATAGGCTGATAACATATTCAACCAGCCAACCAATCTTGACGGTGTTAGATGATCCGGTGTGTGTACCCTCGGTTGCGCTGATAATGTACAATTCCTGCCCTAATTCAGCGTCAGCGTCAACGGCGAGAATAATATCACCGCCGGTAATGGTACGCACAACGCCGCCGTCATAATCGGCGATCGCCAAACCGAGGCAATGCGCACCTGCGGTATCGGCACCGACCACGGGCGCACCTGCGCTAGTTGCCATCATCAGGTTGCCAGCTACCACCGTAGTCGTTGCGGTGGTGTAGTGGATAACCGATTCTGGGTTGGTGTACTGCTTCATTATTTCGCCTCCCTAGCCTTTTTCAGGCTTTCCTGGTACTTCTGTTTTTGGATGTCTGCAACAGTTGCGTTTTCCGACTCCTGCATACGGGTTTTGGGGCTGTTTTTGGTCGGTTTGTTAGCCGATTTGAGATGATCGTACTGCTCTGGGTGGTCGGCGTAGTAAGCCCGCTCACCCTTCAGCTTTTCGACCATGCCAGGCTCGAAATTATCCGATTTGAGCTTGTCAATCCACTCAGCGTCGGCTTTCGCCTCAGCATCGGATTTGTACTTTTCGACCTCTGCTTCCAGCTTCGCCTTTTCCGATTTAGCGGTTTCCAGCTCGGCGTTAGCACTTTTCAGCTTGTCCTCGGACTCGCTGAGATCACTTTTGAACTTGTTCGCCTCGCTTTCTGCCCTAATCGCTTTCTCTTGCCATTCTGCACCCATGGTATCTTCTCCCTCTGGGGTTTCGTGCGGTTCACTTGCTGATTTTACGCCAGTTATCCATGCGTCTCTGTTTCGTGGCTCTGATACAAGGCTAATCTCCTTGATTCTCACCTTTCCGTATGTTCTGGTCTCTGTAGTTTGGTCATAATCTGTCAATAATCCAGAAAAACGCAGGCTAAAGCCCTGTATAATGCCCTTTTTGATTTTTGACCATATCTTTTTCTCGGAGGGGTCAATCTGTACCTGTATCCAGACCTTGTCGCCCCTAACCTCGTAGTCGACTACTTGACCGACTTTGATCTTGGCGTCGTGTTCGAGTAAGACAGTGCCTAGGTAATTTGCAAATCCGGCAATCACCGCCTCTGTGGGGATAACATCGCCCTCGACATCACGGCGGCTGCTGCTGGCAAACCCTTCAATCAGATATTCGTCGTCGTTAGACACCATAATGCCTGACGCTGACTTGATGCGGTCAACACCTGACAACGATGTGGTTACTGCCTCTGCTTCCGGCACGCCAGACGCAATCAGCGCATTCACCGTGTCAAGGAACCGCTTTTTATCCGGCAAGCTCACGCCGTTTAGGGCGATTGTCAGGTTTTCTGGCAGGTCTGCTAGCGTTTTCCACATTATCGGCTCCATCCGGTGAACCAGCCGTACAATTCCAGCTCTTCGTCTTCGCTCAGGGGTTCGTCTTGCCAAATATCAACGGGCGGCTCGGTTTTCTCTTCGTTTTCGCCGTCTCCCCAAAATGGCAGGAGCATCAAGCCCGCTACAGTACCCGCCGTTGGTACATCCACGGTCGGTGGTACATACTGCCAGATACATCGGCAGTTAGGGTGCGCTTCCCCGGGCTGGTAGGGTGCGTCTTCTTGCCGTTCAAAGATAACGCCATGAAGCGGCTCGCAGTATTCCAGACAGACATCGGGGTCGTTTGCTGTTACCCACATCCACGGCATTAGACACCCGCTTTCACCAAGTCATTCCAGCGCAGCGTTGCCATTTTACCGATGTTTTTTGCCAAATTGCGGGTAATGTTCCCGATTTGAGTCTTTTTATCGTACGGAACATCCCCATCGGCACTCATCTTAGCATAGATTTTGGATTCCGTCAACTTACCCTTGTAAATCTTGACGAATCCGGCGGCGGTTTTAGCATAATCCCGTTTTGTCTCAGGTAATTCGCCGTTTTTCTGTTTCCAGAGCGCATCGGTTGCCTTGACCAATTCCAGACCCTGTGCTACCGCCTTATCCGGTGAATTGCGCACCTTCGCCTCGGCAGGATCGGATAATCTGCGCAGCATCTGGTTGACCCGGGCGGCTTTGTTCGCCGCCTTGGTGTCTTTGCCGATACTCGCTGATTTAGCCTTCTCTGCCCGCTCTCCGGTGGGATTTTCGACTTTCTCATCGATTTCCGGCGTTTCCACCCGCTCATCTTCCGGCACGACAGGTACATCGGCGACGCTAAGGACGGCTTCGGTGTCGATAATGCCCTTGACGCTATCCCAGCTCGCAATTTGCTTGACAAGGTCTCTCGCAGCCGCTAATGACACTTCGTCCACATATTCAATGTCGAGAGTAAAATCACGAATGCGGAAGTTTCGCCATAATGCCCGTTCAATCAACAGATTCAACCCGGGGAGGAAGGTACGCCATAATCCTTTGATGACCCGGTCGAATTCCGCCATCTGAGTCTGGGTCAGACTGTAGCTACCGCCGTCTTCACTGCTGTTGAAAAATAGCTTCTGCGATCCAAGCAGTCCGGCGATAATGCGCCTGCGGAGATCGTCGGCAACGGACTGAATCTCAGTCATCGCCCCCTTGATAGGGGAAATCACCTCAATTTGCATTTCCTGTTCGTTTTCCGGCGTTAATTCCGTAAAATACCACATCGGGGCGTTGTTCGGCTGGTCTGACATCTTGGCTAAAAACTTGTTATACGCCGTTTTTTCGCCCTGCCCGCTGGATGGTATCCCACCGAAGACAATCGGCAGATTGTGATGTTTGGCAATGTCTACCAGATGTTCGTATAGTTCGGTCATACTAATGACATCGTCTAGCACTTTGTGCAGGTTTCCCGATCCGGTGATGTCAACACTGCCGACACCGTACGACCAGCAGATTGACTCATCAGCGTCTAATACTGCGCCCGCGTTCTGGTATCCCCAGCCCTGTTTGCAACCGTCGTAGTTTCCCTGGTCGTCGATTTTCAACTGAATGCCGTCAGGATTGACAAATAGCAGTTGCGGGCGGTCGTATTCGTCCTCGTCCGCCTTCCAGTAGACTTCGGCAACCTGAAAACCGAACAAAACGCACTGGAATATCTTACCGATGATGTCATCGTAAATGTCATCGATAGCCTCTTTTATCCACTCTTCCGCCGCCTCGTTGTCCGGTACGATAATCCGGTATGTGTGCGCACGGACAGCCTCCATGACGCTTGCCACCGTTCTGGACACGATCGGATCGGATAAAATCGCCCTGTAAGACGACCAGCTGGCATATTGCGGGGCAATATACCCGTTCCGATTGGATACTTTGATCTTCGTTTCAGCCATTTTGTTTTCCCCGTGGGGTTAGGGCATTTTACCCAGGCTACGCCCGCATGTAGGATTTGCGCCGTTCAGAGATTCCGAAGGTCAAATCCGGCGAGGTATAGCGTTGGTCGTTTGATACCATCTTCCGGGCGGCTTCCCAACAAATTATAGCAGCGTCAACCATGTCATCGTGGACAGAATCATCGCCGGTGAAGCTAATCAACTGGTTGCGTAGGGTCTGGCGCGCGTCGTCTAGGATGCGGATTTCGCCCCGTTCCATTGCGGCTAATAGTGCCTGCGCCCTCAGTCCCTTCGTTTTCGACCCCGGCTGGTAGGGGTATATCAGGTGATGACCCGCCTGCCGGAGTATATCCACATTCTGCTTTTGCGGTCCGTTCGCCTCTACCCAGGTCGGGTAGTTTCCCGTCAACCTAACGATCGTCTTGGTTTTTTCGGCAATTGAGCCGTCGGGGAAGTTTTTCAGTAACACCGGGTGCAAGACAATATGGACACCCTGTAATTCCGCCCGGCAAACCGCCGTGGAATCTGCGCCGCCGTATGCCATATCGATACCGTAACATCGGTAGCGGGGTTCGGCGGGGTCTGTCAATACCATCCTGTCCAGCAGGTCTGGGCTGAACAACAACCCCTCGGTTGCCGAAACATCGTTCATAAATTGCAGTGCGAACTGGATTGAACCGTATCGGGTATCACGCAGATTGTACAGAACATCAACCGGGTATTTATCTGCCCATAGTGCCGTTCCATCGGGGTGGATCGCCGCCCGTGTGTTTGGGTTGGTTGCGTACCCCTTGCCAGGCAGCGTTTCGTATTCATCGTAAACGGTGTACCGGGTTCCCGATACCACAATCTTCGTATCGGGGGCGATCATCGGCATCCAGCCAGAATAGATTTTTAACTTGCGCGCTTCCTGTTTCGTCTGGGACTGGTTGTTGAAACTAACGAACGCGTCGTCGAAGACTATCAAATCGTCATTGCCGAGGTGCATTCCGGTTGCTGATTGGTCAACCGTCATTCCCATGATCGCAGGTCTGGCGCGGTCAACATGCGTTTTCGGTTCCCACGGTATTCGTGGATGCTTGGCAATGGCGACGGTGTTTTCAACAACCCTAACAGGGAACCCACCGAACAGATTTTGAATCAGCGGGGATTGCATTATCGCTGCGATTTCAAGAATGAACTCCCTGTACTTGCGCTGGCTATCGCAGACCAAGAACGCCTTGCGCTGGACTGCCCCGCTGAACAGGGTATGGTAGACGGTGTAATCAACCGTCGTAACACTGGATTTCAGGAACCCACGGGGGGCGACCAGCATGGTCTTGGGGTTTTCATGGACTAGGTTTATCCATTCCCGGTGGAAATCCTGTAGATGGTAGTAATCCGCTGGCTTCGCCGCCGCCCTGCACAATTGAGAAAACTCTGCGGGATGTTCGTAGTACCAGCGCAGCAAGTAGTCTCTTCGTTTGGCTATTTTAGGCGGGATTTTCATATCGTGTTGTTATTGCTGTATTTACGGGATATTGACCTTGTTGACGCTCTATCTCAATAAAATGACGGTAAATCCTGCGTTATAAGGTGGTGTTATTATTAGACTTCTGACAAACGGGCTTTTATTTTAGGCGGGTTGTAGTGCGGATAATCTTTTTAAGGCGCTATACGCCCATTTATTTAAGCCGTTTTAAGCGTCGTTAGGGCAAAGTGCGTTTCGAGCGAGATTTGCCGTTTATGACCGACAGTATGGCTCTAATCGCTCTCAGCGGACAGCTGGGTGTACTCTTCGGAATTGAACTCGTGATGCTCTTTCACCTCTACTGGGCTGGTCTCTGCGCCTGTCAACTTTCCCAGCCCCGTAGCAATTCCGGCTCCTATTTTAGCAATTCGAGCAATATCCAAGGCACTGTCTCCGTCTTTTTCCGCCTTGTCAATCAAGGCTATTGCTTTGTCGGCGAGCATTTCGAGCTTTTCTGCTACATTAAATCTGCCGATGGACTCTTCGTTGCGTGCTTTAACTGTGTCCTGTGCCTCTTGACTCAGTGTAATCGCTCTGGACTCGTCGGCGCGGAGCCAGTTGGCAACTGTGGTCTGTGCTACACCCAGTTCGGCGGCAATGTCAGGGGTGGTTGCCCCCGTTGCACGCATTACCGCCGCCCTGTCTTTTATCGACTGTGGATATGCCATTATTCTTGGCTTTCTTCGGTTTTTCCGTTATATCCGATCGTTGGTCTGTTCGGCTGGTTCGTTATAATCGCCAGCCTAATCTTTTCCAGTTTGTTTGGGTTGTACATCTGCCCCCTACACATTGTCTACTAAAACGCCTTCCCAGGTTCCCGAAACGGGGCAGCTACCGACCGTGGTCTGGGCGGTCATCACCATATCTGTTTTTTCGGGGACAGAGAACGGCACAAAGAAGTTTTCCGTCAACGCCATTTCGTACAGACCGTGCAGCCGTTTGGTGGACAATACGCCGTTTGTTCCGTCGTTGCGATATTTGTATCTGACAATCACATCATCACGCCGGGCGCAGTCGAATGACATGCCAAAGATGTACAGCGTCTTATCAGCAGGCACGGTGTAAACGCACATTAGCGTCTGTCCCTCGCCAGCTTGGATTTGTGCATAAATCTCGGTGCTACCAGTTTTCTTGGCGGTGATCACTCCGGTATTACCGCCGCCTGCCGTTTTCACCGCGTCGGTACCGCCCGTCAAAACAACCATTCGGTGGACGCGGAAATAATCCTTCGTGGTCGTGGCAATCACGGTTCCTGTCAATAACACCGTTTCGCTAATTTCGGCATTAGTGTCATCTTGCCCATATATCTTCACCGACCAGGCACCAGCTCCCGGGTTCTCATCTTCGATTTTCGTCGACACAATGTCAAGTTTCGTGGCTGCTACGGGAAATGCATAAACACCGCCGTTGTCGCAGATAACCTCTTCGGTTGTTCCCACATCGGAATTATGCCCGAACTTGTACGAAATTTCCTGACCGTCTACCTGCCCCCTGGAAATCATCAACCCTGGGGATTGCATTACCTGTACAGCCATCGGGTTACCGATGTTCGTATCGTTTAGGTTGCCCATGCTATGTCCTTATCTCTATTGGTTTTTTCGCTGCGCCGTCTACTCGGCAATCGGGCATGATCGATTCAGCGTACGCTTTTCTTTCGTTTTTTACGGTTTCGTCTGCGGATGTTAGGTATACATTCGCCCCAACGGGCAGGTGTCCACCATAAGATAATTCCCGCAGCATTCCACCGGCATCAACATGCGTCAGTTTCGACCTATTCCAGTGTTTTTCTACCCAGATTCTACGATTATGCTGTGTCGTAAATGCAATAATCGTCGTGGGGTCATTTTCTTCGACAGCAAGGTAATTTTTCACGGTTTCCTCTCATCCCGGGGAAGTATAGCCTATATTTTGAGTTAAGTCAAGCACAAACCGCCCAATGTCAGGACGGTCTGTTTGGCGGGGTTTCTAAACTGGATTCAGGTTCAATCAAAAATGCGTTTTCGCGAATCCAGTCAATGTCCACTTCATTCGGGTCTCGATCGATACACCACAGTCCGATTGTCGTATCGTAGTGATGTTGCAGTTCCTTCGTATTCACTTTTCACCTCTTTGACGTTACACCAGATACTCCATAGCCTCTTCCGCCTCTTGCATCTCGATCGCCGCCCGATACAGCGCATTGTACACCTCGCGGGCTTCGTCTTGGTCGAACTCGCTGATAGCAGGGTCTTCCCTGACTTTCTCTATGTTTTTCTCCAGCGTTTCGAGGGTTTTTCGCACGGATCTAATCTTTTCCAGTATCTGCTTTCTCATTTTTCGCCCCTTTCAATTTTCCGAAGGGCGGCGATAAAGGTATCCCACGCCGCCTGTGCTTTGACAGGGTCTCGGCTTTTCAACCAGCCCGCATCGGGTTCGGTTCCGTCAATCCAGACATCGGTGAAGTATCCCGTTGATTTTACTGTGTTTAGTGCCTCCACAAATGCTGGATTTGCCGCAATCCAACCCCGCCGGGTCAAGGTAATCACATCCTCGGGGCGGGCGGTATATCCGCAGGATACGCAGGTGTACAGTGCCGATTTGGCTACCCGATTGCCACTGCAAACCGGGCATAATACACCCTCTGGGCAACGGGTCAGTTCGATTTTCCGTCTGTCCAGATCGTATCGATATACGGACCCGTCCTTGCAGGTCAGCACGATTCCGTTCCCGGGGTCGCCTATCTGCCCGGTGCTATGCGTTTCGGTTATTCCAGTCAGCGTTTTGCCTATCAGCTCGCCGATATTCACTTTTCGCCCCTTTCAATTGCCAACTCAACCGCCTGGCAGTAACAGATTCCACCGCCGTCAAATACGCAATCATCTTCACCCTCTTGGCAATCGCATTTTTCAGAATCCCCTGAGCAGATAATGTCGCCATCCCACCGTTCACCAGCGTGGTTCACTTTCCCCTCCCCAGCCACGATAACAACGCAAATAGCAATTGCTCGGCGTCCTCTTCGCTCATCGGCACCTCTTGGCTGCCGATTTGCAAACCCTGTATTCTACCGATGCCACAGCCTTCTCGGTATGGGTGTATTCCATCGCCTGCGATCCGCTGGAGCGACCTGCACAACATCTGTATGCGCATATCCTGTTCCATCTTACACACCCCACCCAATAACATTTTTATCGGCATCGTAGAAAACCAGCTCCACGTCGTCTATTTTGAAATTTCCACTGGCTGTTATCGTTATTACCAGCCGATTGAGTTTGGCTGTCCTGGCTCCCTCGGGGACTACAAAAATAAAGTCGTCCATAACAGCTAGCGTCCTGTCCGCAGTAGCTTTGATCTGTTTTTTATCCATGCGTTATCCTTATCTCAATGCCATGCCTTTCCAGCATTAGCTTCATTTTCGCCACAAATAGCGGTTCTTTCGCTGTTATCGGGCTTTTGTAGTCCTCAACTATCAATTCGCCATCGTCAAGGTACACAAAATCAGGCTTATAGGTCATTTCTCGGTACTTTTTCCCGCTCTTCCCCGTCTGTTTGGGGATTAAAATGTACTTTACTTGCCTTTTTAACCCTTTTATCTCCTCTGCGGCTTCGAGAATCTTCAAATCTTGCCAGCGGCGATACTCTCCACGGCTGTCGAATCTGCCGTCCGGCGTGTCAATCTTCCTGTTGCCGTATTTAGGGCTTTTTCGTCTCATCGTTCAGCTCCTCGAGTTTCTTAAGCTGTTTCCGCAGTTTTTCGTACTTTCCCCAGTCATTTTGCGGGTCAAGGTATGTCCTATCAGCCTCCAACGCCATGATGTCTTTGATGTCTTTGATGTCTTGTACCCGCTGCCGTATAGCATAATTTGACTTGGCTTTTTCCACATCGCAGTTGACGGTATGTCCACAGCTGAAGCAATACCAGTCAGCCTCGGCAAATCTCGACAGGATAACGCAGCTCCCGCAGACTGGGCAATTTTCTGGCTTTGGTCTCATCTCGCCTCCTCTAACGCTTTTTTAATCCACTTAGGGACTTTTTTTATGCCCAGCTCGGCAATCAGGTCGGCTACCATCACGATCACGGTCTGGCTATCTTTGACGGCTCTGAATGTAGCTAATTTTTTCATTACCCACCAGTTGCGTTCGGACAGA